>JAQTMA010000147.1:5998-10262 GCA_028714615.1 Anaerolineaceae bacterium
GAACAGATGACGGATGGCGGCTGGAATTGCGATCAAGAAATCGGCTCCACGCGCGGCTCCTTCCACACTACGATCAACGTCCTCGAAGGTCTGCTGGAATTCGAGCGCGCCACCGGCGGCTCGCCTGCCGTAAAGGCAGCACGCGGGCGCGGGCAGGAGTACCTACTCTCACGCCATCTCTTCAAGCGGCTATCGACCGGCGAACCTATCGAGCATGACCGCAAGGATGGCTCTGTCTGGACGCAATTCTCTTACCCCGCCGGCTGGCGCTACGACATTCTGCGCGGGCTGGATTATTTGCGCAACGCCGGCGTGGCACCAGACCCGCGCATGGCCGAAGGAATCGAGATCGTTGCCTCTAAGCGCGATATGGACGGTTGCTGGGCGCTGGGGATAGTACACCCCGATGAAGTCATCGCCGAACCCGGCATAACCGAAGGCTCACCCAGCCGCTGGATTACCCTGCGCGCCTTGCAAGTGTTGAATTGGTATTCAGCGTGAGACTAACGCAAATGCCGAAGGTGGCCTAACAATGCGTGCAGTTGACGGTGGGTACGCGGCGCGTTTTTTGAGCCTTTTCCTAGCGTTGGGTTGTTCCCATTTCGACGGCGAATCCACGCTCCCACCCCAGCGTCAGTAACGCAAACCGTTAGACCGCCTTTGACCCTCCACTGATGCTACAATAAGGATAATGATTTTCAAGGAGAAACTGATGCAACAGGATACGCGATCGACAGTAGATGTGATTTATGAGAACTGGCGAGGCTACAATAGAAAGCTGCAAAGCTGCATCGCTCCTTTAACGAATGAACAGCTCTTGCTACAACCTGCCCCGCGTATGTGGCCGCTGGGGCAGATTGTGCAGCACATTATTTCGGTCCGGGCAGGGTGGTTCAGCGGCACTCTACAGGATGCCAACGAAGTGATGAACGAGTACATGGAGTGGGGCCAACGCGATTCACCAGAACGCAGCCCGGTGGAACTGGTACGCGGCCTCGATGAGACGTGGGCATTCATCGAATCTCGCTTGCACCGCTGGACGCCTGCCGATTGTGCCAAGACTTTCCCAGATGAAATGGACGGTCAGATATATGAGGTATCGCGCAGTTGGGTGATCTACCATTTGATAGAACATGATCTACACCATGGCAGTGAAGTTTCGCTGATCCTTGGTATGAACGGCCTACAACCCCTCGATCTTTGAATGAAAACCGCCCAACAAAGGTGCATTTGACGCTGGGGACTGCGCTTCGCGCGTACCGCCATCTCAGGCAGTTTTCCACGTCTTTCCATTTTTCTGCTCGGGCGGGGGTTCCCTCTTCCGGCCCAGCGCCATGCTTCGCGAACGCAAACCGTTAGGCACCAGTTATTGAAGCAGTTGTAGAAAGGATATTAGAAAATGGCAGAAGTTGTGTTGTTCCACCACGCACAAGGGCTAACCCCAGGCATTACAGCGTTTGCTGATGAGCTGCGACACGCCGGTCATATCGTCCACACGCCCGACCTCTTCGAGGGGCGCACATTCGGCTCCATTGAGGAAGGCATGCGTTTTGTCAAAGAGCTTGGGTTTGGCGAGGTAATGGCGCGCGGGGAGCGAGCAGTAGAAGTGTTGCCTGCGAAGTTGGTCTTTGCCGGATTCTCTCTGGGTGTCGTCCCGGCCCAGAAGCTTGCCCAAACCCGGTCCGGCGCGCGCGGGGCACTTTTCTTTTATGCTTGTATCCCGGTCTCGGAGTTTGGGAAGACCTGGCCGAAAGGATTGCCGGTTCAGATCCATGGCATGGATGCCGATCCGATCTTCGTTGGCGAGGGAGACATCGACGCCGCTCGGGCACTTGTTGAGGAAGCCGAGGATGGGGAACTCTTTCTCTACCCTGGCGACCAACACTACTTTGCGGACAGTTCGCTTCCTTCGTACGATGCGGAGGCAACTGCGCTCCTGTTGCAGAGGGTACTAGAATTTCTCGCTGCACTATAAATAAGGCGAAGCACAGTGGTGTGGTCGAGTCCGGAGCATCTACCAAAGCGTGCAGCGGACGGGTGGTACGGCTTTGCCAAAAAAGCATTATCCGCGACGATATGTATTGTCGATTTCGTTGGTTGGCTCTCATCACCCACCGCTAACGCAAACCGTTAGCCTGCTGAAGTCATTGTCGTTGAAATGCAAACAGAAAAGTTAAAGGGAAATAATGACACGGAAGATCTGCATCCCGACCTGACCTCAGCCTATCTGCCAACAGTATGACGGGTTTCTTACTTGATCACGCGGAAGCGCAGGTGGAGGGCATCAGCGGTCTCGATCACCTCAGGGGCTTCGAGTTCGATATGTTTATCCCCCAGGTTTTCGAACAACTGCGTGCCGCTCCCGAAGATCACGGGCGCAAGGTGGAGCGAAACATCATCGACCAGACCCGCTTTGAGGAATTGCTGTGCAATGTTCGCGCCGCCCATGATGGCTATGTCTTTATCCCCGGCAGCCTCTTGCGCCCGCTCAAGTGCCGTCTCAATGTCGTGGGTGAAAGTATACACACCTCCCTCAGGTATGGCTTCAGGTACAGTGTGTGAAACGACGATCAACGGTATGCGAGCCGGGCCGGTGGGACCATCTGCCTCCCACCAGGGTATAGAAATATCGTAGGTATTTCGACCAGCGATCAAAGCCCCCAAGCTGGCTGCACTTTTCAAAAGCTCCTGATTGCGTTGGTCTTCACTGTTGAATGCCCACTTGTGTAGTATTTCACCATCGTCGCCCAGTCCTTCACCGAGGCGCACGTTCGTAGCAGTAACAAAACCATCCAGAGACATACTAATATCTAAGATAACCTTTCCCATAACATCTCCTTTGGATACTCGCTGAGAGATAGAGGTAATAGAGTTGGCTTAAGTATATGTCTCTGCAGACCTGGTGTATTGTAAAAATTCAATCAACTGGTATATAACCAAGGTCGCTGGCTTGTTCCGGGTTCTCAGTAAGGAAACGCCGCCGCCGTCGCAAGTAATCCCCTGGGCTGTATCCCGTGAACGCCACAAAATCCTTGTTGAAATGCGATTGATCATAAAATTGAGATGACTGCGCCACCTGCGCCCAATCGACAGGCTGGGCAGGGTCAATCAAGCGGAGCACGTGGGCAAAGCGGTAGAAACGCGTCAGTTCCTTGGTTGGGACGCCAACGACTCGTTTGAACTGTGTGCCCAGATGGTTCTGGCTGATGCCGATCCGATCACTCAGCGCTTGAATTGATATTGTACCGAGATGCCGTGCAATCTCCCCAACGGCATATTGCACTACATCCAGTCCATGTAGGGTTTCGCCGAGTCGAGCAAGCAGCAGATGCTCCAATAAAGCCAGCCCGGCCTGGATGGCAGACGTAGCATAGAGTCGTTCTCGGATTTCGGCGGCAAATTCTCCCCAGAGCGCGTCCAGCGGCACAACCTGATTATGCAGTTCAGAGAGGGGAAACTGCAGGAACGGATACGCTCCTCCCGGCTTGAAGTGAACGCCGAAGAACCGGACGTTGGGCGGCCAGTCTACCATGTAGTGCTGGCTCCAAAGGCCTACCCAGCAACTCTCGGTGTAGACAGCATCCCGTTCGGTTTGTCCGGACCTATACCACCTGAAATCATCGCCGAGGTTAAGTATCAAGTGTGATACTGGCATGGGGAATACCTTCACGCGCCGATACGGTGCACAACCGTCGATGTAATACAGATCATATATGTAGTCGCTAAGCGGAGGGGATGGTATGCGGCTGATATAAGCCATACTGAGACCTGAGATCAGATGATAACTGGACTTTCGCATTCAGTATATCCGATTCGTAAACTCAATCGCAAATGTTGACGCGGCAAGAAACTCAGGTTTTGTAGTAAGATATCAATTGTCAAAGAAATGCTCAAAGCCACTCAATCAAAACTGATGGAACTTACCATTGGACAACTCGAGGCTGGCAAAAAGAGCATACTTACACAATCAATGATTTTTGTCCTTTCGAATAAAAGCAGGCTAACACAGCGTGCACCCGACTGGTGGGAGTCTGCGCGTTTTTAGGCACTTTTCGTGGCTTGGAGTTGGTTCTGTCAAAATGGCGTTCTCTCGTCCCGCCCACCAGCCGGTAACGCCTGCCGTTGGGCAGCGGCATACCCACATTCATCCCTAATTCAGATCAGAAGTATCAGCATCTGATCCATATGAAGCAGGAGACTCTCTGTGCATAACCAGCCCAAACGCCGCCTTGTAGTAGTCCGCATCATTCGGCTCCTCGCAGGT
>JAQTMA010000148.1 GCA_028714615.1 Anaerolineaceae bacterium
AGGCTCCGATAGTCGAAAGGAGGATTATCTTGCAATCGCTTCACGAAACCACTCCGAGAATTGGAGACGATGACCAGCAAAAGGTGTCCGGCCGCCCGAGCGTTGTAGTGCTTGGAGCTGGCTTTGGCGGATTGTGGGCTGCCCGCACCCTTGCGGATGGAGCGGTGGATGTTTTATTGGTGGATCGTCACAATTACCATACCTTCTTCCCGCTCTTATACCAGGTGGGTGCGGCCGAGTTAGAACCGGAAGAAATCGCCCATCCGCTGCGCAAGATATTTTGGAAACGACCCAATGTGCGCTTCTACCTGGGTGAGGTCCAGAATGTCGATATTTCTGCGAAGGTGGTCAGCATTCCCGGCCACGAGCTTCATTACGATTACCTGGTCATTGCCCTGGGCAGCCAACCGAATTTCTACGGCATCCCTGGCGCAGTCGAAAATGCATTTACCCTGAAATCCATCGATCAAGGTATGGCCCTGCGCAACCAGATCCTGACCTGTTTTGAGCGCGCCGCTTGCGAAGTTGATCCAGCGCGCCAGCAGGCCTGGCTGACCTTCACCATTGTGGGTGGGGGTCCCACCGGGGTTGAATTTTCCGGCGCACTCATGGAGCTCATCCACGGTTCGCTGCGCAAAGATTTCCCCGGCTTGACCTTCGCCCGGCCGCATGCCCTGCTGCTCGAAGCCTCGGATCACCTGCTCACGGGCATGCCGGATTCACTCAGCCAGTACGCGCAAACGCGCTTGCAGAAAATGGGAGTGGACGTGCGCTTGAACTCCCAGGTGGTAAAGCTCGATCCCCATGAAGTCATTCTCAAGGATGGAACTATCATCCCCTCCCGCACGGTCGTCTGGTTGGCCGGCGTTCACGGGAACCCCCTGGTAAACCAATGGGGCCTGCCTACCAACCGCCATGGCCAGGTCGAGCTGCTTCCCACCCTGCAAGCGCCCGGTCACCCCGAGGTCTACGTCGTCGGTGACCTGGCCAGCATCCAACAAGACGGGCAACCCCTCCCCTTGGTGGCCCAAGGTGGTATCCAGACGGGGACGACCGCCGGTCGCAACATACTCCGCCAGATCGCTGGCCAACCGCTGGCGCCGTTTCGCTACCATGATAAAGGCACTCTCGATGTGATCGGGCGCAACGCCGCCGCGGCGTATATCTGGCGCCGGGCTTTCAAGGGATTCCCGGCCTGGTTGATCTGGGTAGGTGTGCATATTTTCAACCTGATCGGTTTTCGCAACCGCCTGTTGGTGTTGGTTGATTGGGCCTGGGAATACTTCTTCTATGAGCATGGCGTTCGGCTGATCGTTCAGTCCGAGCTTCCCCCCGCAAGCGGACGCGCCGCAACCCGCGATTCTCATCCGGCCAGGGCGCTTGGAGGGGATGGTCATCCGAGAGAAACCACCCGAGAAAGGAGTCACACGCGCTAAACTGCGCGCTTTTCATATCGATGGATCAGGCATATCCTCCTCGTTCAATCCTCCAGCACCCCCAGGCGCCTGGAACCGGCTCCACAGGTCGCTGGCCAGGCTGGCCGCATCACAAATCACCCGGTAGCGGGTGAAGTACTGGCACAACCGCTCTACGTCGCGCGCGAACAGCGTGCGGGCCTCGGGATTGCGCCGTGGATCGACCGCCTGGGGAAAGTCGATGATCATGAACTGGCCTTCCCAGTACAGCACGTTGTACGCCGAAAGGTCGGCGTGCACGCGCTGGCAAGAAAGCATGATCTCCAGGTTGCGCACCAACTCTTCAAACAGCGCCAGGGCTTCAGATCGCTCCAGGTGCATCTGGTTGAGCGTGGGAGCTGGCGTCTTTTCCGTACCGACGTATTCCATCAAGATGACGTCGCTGTTGTGACTCAGCGGGCGCGGAACGTTAGCCCCCGCATCATACAGCACCTGCATGGTCTCGAACTCAGCCTCCAGCCAGGAGGCATGCCGCAACTCCTGCCCATAGCGGGTGTTCTTCAGCACCGCCAGGGTTTCCCGCCGGCTGCGGACGGCTTTCCCGCTTCTGTCGACCACCTCGCGCCCCTGGCGGTAGACCGCATCGTTGCGCAAGCTGCGAAACATCGCTGGGCGGTAGACTTTGGCCGCGATCAGTCCCAACCCGGTGTTGGGGTGCGCCGCGCAGCAGTACACCGTGGCTTCTTTGCCGCCCCGCGCTCTCCCCAGGACGTCCGTGATGATTTGATTGTTGTAGAACTCTTCCAGGTAGCCCAGCAGCCAGGTACGCTCCTGCCGGCCGGGCGCGAACGATGGTCGAAAATCCGGCTGGAGATCGGCCGGGATTTTTTCGCCTATCTCGATGCGCTCGGACTGCACCCGCATGCGTTTTTCTCGCTGGGTCAGCCGGCGCTTTTTCCGATCGATGCGCTCACCGCGAGCCGCATCGAAGTCTTTACTTAAATAATCATCAAGTTCGATCTTTCCCATGCATCTCTCTTTTCGAATCATAAGGTAACAGGACAGTGGTCGATGACCACCTGTAATCATCCGCTTGGATGTACGCATGAATACGGTACCGGGCATATGGCCGGGCTGCCTGGGGCGTAGCGCTCATTTCCGAAAAGGGAGGGAAAAGAAACGACCACGGGGTGATTGAGCTACCCGCGGTCGCTGTGTTCAGGGATTCACATCAGCGAAAGGTGGCGCACTCAATCCAGGCAAAGCCGCACTGCCCGCTCGAGAGCCGAGTGGATGACCTTGTTGTATGCCCTTTGCATGAGTGCCTCCTTTCGATCAGTTTTTAACCAACCCGATAGTAGCATGTCCTGCGGAGCTTGTCAATTCCTTAAAGCGATGTACAATATTACAAGTTTGGGGTACTCTGGTCCCCTTACCGTTCTGGTCATTCTCGCCTCCATCCCATTGCTGTTCGCCATTAGGAGGAAGCTAACCTTTCGTTTCAGCCTGACTGCGCCAGATTAAAACAATTAAAGGAAAAAATTTAGTATTTGAGGATCATTCCCTGTCAAGCGCGCGGGTCGTCGGCCTCAAAAGGTTTGGGACGCCTGGACCATGACAAATTTAATACTTGCTTCCACTGCCGCAACGGCAAAGGTATGCTCAATAATTGTCATTCAATGGTATTTGTACAAATAGTTTTTTACGGATCACAATGCTCTCTACGACCCTAAAAATATTTCTGGATGGCGCGGTTCGTTTCCCGGATCACATCCTCCAGATCGGGGATTTCCGGCATTTGACCACTCAGCCGGCCCTGCCACAATTGCTGGAAAGTCGCTCGCCGGCGCTCGAGAACCGTTCTCAAGTCTCCCATGGCAAGGCCCTTAGCTGCAAACTTGGGGGCTGCACTGAAAGACGCCTGCTCAACATTCACCATCCGGTTGGTAAGGAGGTAATGAATGTCGTACAGGTCACGCGGTTCGGTACGGGTCAGCAACGAGCGTAATTTCTCGACCAGGATCTCTTCCATCGAATATACCACCAACGTTGCCTGCTGCCTCTGGCAGTCACCGTATGACGATCGAACCGGCCTTTCCTCAGTCGGGAAGGACAGGTTTTCATCCCGGGAAAAATCCACTTTCAGGAAACGGCTCGTGAGGGCAGCCTGCAACGGCCCGACATAATTCAGATAGATCGTCGGATTGCCGCTGGAATGCTCTTCCACTCTTTGCGTAGCCAGCGTGATATTGGATTCACGCGCCAGCCAGGGAAATAATTCCTCTACTATTGTGCGCAGTTCGGCATTCGTACGCCGGGTATCCAGCAGGGTGAAGTCCAGGTCTTCGGAGAAACGGTAGTCCGGCACGTACATCCTCTTGATCGCTGTCCCGCCTTTGAAGGCCAGCAAGTCATGGAGAGGGGATGCAGCCATCGCGTTCAGCACCCAGGTAAGCACATAGTCTTTTTCGATGGTTTTATCGCCCAATCCGAGGCGATGGGCCATTTTGGAGATCTCGGCAGGATTGATCATATCAGGTAGATGCGAGTCCTTTCAGAGTTTCAGAGTCGATATTGATCTGCAGCCGCCAGCGCCTCAGGAAACGGCCATTGCGGGGCAGGAAGGGATCGAGTAACGCGTAGCTTGGGCCAACCAATTCCTGCAAGCCTGCCAGCACCTGGGGTGTTCCAAGATCATAAAATTCGAGCAGGTATCCCAGCCGTTTGGCCACGGCCTGACCGCCCAGCCGGCGGGCATACCCGGCCAGTTTTTCCCAGTCCAGAGTATCTTTACGGATCAACAGCCCGGTGGCCACTTCACTCACGCCGGCACACAGATCCGGGCGCGCTAACCCGTCCAGGATGGTCCGCTCCGGATCGCTGACCTGGACCTGCTCTCCGGATGAAACCCAGACGGGAGCATATCCCCACATATCTTCAGATTTGGTCGTTACAAACCGGTACGGTACCTTAAGAACAGTCCTGGGCTGCAGACGGCGAGGCGTAGAGATTATCACGCGAGTTACCGGACGGGTCAGCATATTGTGAACTTCAAAAGCGGGATCGTGGGAAACATAATACGGCACAGTGCCTACCAGTTCACGGGCGATCACCAGCCGGTTGGCTTCCGGGATCGCCTCTTCCCCGGCCGAAGGCGGGACAATAGCATACTTGCCGGCGCCCAACTTGACCAGCCAGCCGGCTCTTGTCAGCCGGAGCAGGGTCTGTTGTGTGGCAGGGTACCCCTTGCCAGTGATGCTTTGAGCTTCCTCAATGGAAAAAACGATCCGCCCCTGGCCGGCCAGGGCAGTGAACAGGCGTGAATTTTCCGAGCCGAGAGTTTTTGAATAAACAGCCATTATGTTTTATGTCCGTTAAATTACGACTTCCGTAATATTATATACATAAAACATAATTAATGCAATTGTTTTTACTTTGGGGGTTCAGCCATTCATCCATAACACGGAGGTAGGCGCATTTTCGATTATTGCAGGCATAGCCCTGGGTGGAGATGCTTTTCTTGCGGCCCCGCCGATTTCTTACTTCATTCCACGGACGAGGCAACTGGCCAAGTTGGATCTCTTTTTCCGTGGCAGGTCTGATCAAGGCCTACCTCTGTTAACCAGGCGCGGCGGATGATGGTTACCGTATCCACGATATTTTTCTTGATGCGATACGAAATCATCCACACCTGTAAATCCCCAAGGTCAGCCTGGCGCGTGGACTGTTGGAGGTTCAAGGGATATGCTTCGGCCAACGTAGCAACCCGGCCGTAAAGAATTCTTGCCCGGCTGGTCACGCTCCCGCGCGTGATCACCATCCCGTGTCCTGCAACCCGAATCACCAGGCCGAGAACCTGAGCGCCGCGGAGAGGGAACAGCTCGCCTGACGCTCTCTATCCGGTAGGTCTGTCGGAGGATGAACCCATATCCCAGCAGGAGCATCGCCGGCAACTAACCGCCGGCGAAGAACACCGTGCCAACTACCTGCTTGAGATGAGCTCGCCTAGCCCTTAAGCTGATCCTTCAAGCTGCCAAGTACGGCAACGGCAATTTGGTGCGCCAGGTATTGCTGATACCCGGGCAAGGACATCAATCCCCAGGACACATCCGTGATCGTATAGCGCCCCTCATATTGCATCACCGGTAGGTTTCCTGTCCCTTTGAACCGGGTCGGTACCGTGTTGCGAAACGATAGGTCTCCATTGGAAGCATAGGCCGCCGCCACCTCCAGGGTGGATCGCGAATAGAAGGGAGTCCAGAAGCCGGATGGTTGTTGGATGGTCACTGCCATCACGGGGGATTCCCCGGCGCCTTCCAGGGTAGTGATGAGATTGACCTGACCGAGGCCGGGCTGGTTTTTCGACAGGTGCGTAATTTCTGCGCGCACCGCCCGTTCCAGGCGGCCCTCGCCTTCGATCACCAGGCTTGGGTTATACATAGACCCGGGCAGCGAACCGGCCTCCGGGGACGAATGCGATGAGGCGACTGTTGAGTTCGTCGACGATTGGCTGCGCATCACACGGAAACTGACCACAAGCAGCATCACCGCCAGCCCGGCAAGACCTAAGAGCACCCATCCCATTATGCTTTTCTTCATATGCCATCCTTTATCTGGTTCAAATCATGCACTTCCCATACATAATACTATACGGTGCGATACTCGAAAAGTTCCGATAGGAACGAAAGCATCGCGAACGGTTGAGGTAACCCAACTGAGGTCTCGGTAGGGTAAGCCAATCTCATTCTCGCGTATAATACTATTTACGCTCTCGTAAAAACGGTATAAGACCATAGCACTCCTGCAACCCAGATCGGTCCGAGCGGACCCGGGTAGGGGGCCATTGTGTTCCGGATCAACGAAGAGAAAACCCGGGGCCGAGCACTACGTAGAATGTAAAAGGTAATCCACAGCAATTGAGTTATGTAGAATAATGAATTGTCGAACCAACCAATGATCGTCGGTCGAAGAAGATGGACATATCCCTGATACGTGGAGGGAAAAGACTGTGGAAATAATTAAGCTTAACTGCCCGTCTTGTGGTGCTCCCATCTCCATCCCAGAAGACATTGAATTACTTCATTGCATTTCTTGTGGTTCAGCCCTGGCCATTAAGCGTGGAGACGGATATGTTGCCCTGAAAATGGTCGAAAAAGTCGCACAAACAATACAGCAGAGTGGCCAAGCGACGCAAACGGTCATCCGTGAAGGGACAGAAATTACCCGAAAAGAACTGCAACGCTTGCAGCTAACCCAAGAGTATTCTATGGCAGAAATGCGCCTGACCAGCATTCGCGGAGAAATTCGGGGATTGCAACGCAGTGGTCAGAACGTTACGACAACAAGACAAATTCGTGATCTTCACGTGCAGGAGTATTACGCACTCGACAAATTGCGAACAGTAAAAAATCAACTAACTGCTCTTGATCACCCCAATCCCTCCGATAACCTTCAGTTTGTCCAAGATCAACTTTCGTTCATTCAGGCAGAGATTCTTGCGTTGAAATCTGCAGCGCCGCTCGAACCGGATAACCGTCAATTGCTCATGGGGTTGGGTGCTACCGAAGCAAAATTGTTGACGAGTATTCAGGAATTGAAGAATAAAGCGATCAAAGCGACTTTGAAATCGTTCAAAACATATTCCGCGAATAATCTTGAAGGATTGACCTCCCAGCTAGAGGATATCAACCAGGATATCGCCTCCTTGGGTCGCCAACCGAAATCATTCGAAAATTCCCTGGTGTTGGATGAGTTACAACAGCGCTACAAAAGAGTATACGGTCAATGGGAACAGCTAGAGGATCATAGGGTCTCCCAATCCTTAAGGTCATTCACTTCCTCTCCTTCCTCGGATGATATTTCTGCGTTACGCGACGAATATGTACAAGTTCAGGAAGATTTGAAAAATTTAGCGGTATTGCAGCCGAATCCTGTCATTGATCGGTATCGGAAACAACTTCAAACACGGGCTGGCGATATTTACTACAAGATCGAAAAAGCTCAGAAACGAGCCGCCAGGGCAACCCGAAAATTAACATCGAGCAATGGGTCAGGGCTTTGGGCTACATTGGGTCTCGGAACTTTGTTTGCATCATTTCTCGCAATTTTTAGAGGAAAAAACGGATCTCCCTTGCCACAACCGAGTTTTGTATCATCCACGCATCCGATGGGGACGTCGCCAATCCAGGAGCTTCCAATTCCTCTGGTACCCCCGCCTTTGCTTCATGGAGCTCGCATCTATATAAAAGGATTGCTTCTTGCTGCACTCCCTATGGTAATCTTTTTTTGTGCCGGTATAGCAGCGTATGCGAGTATTTTTGGTTCAAATAATTCGAAGCCTTCCCCAGAAAACTCGATCCCCTTTTTCGGGCTTTTCATCGGTTACCTCATAGGCTGTTTCCTATTCTTTCACACAGTGGCCCCTGGCATCCGGATCCTTCCCCCAAGGCATCGAATTCCGGCGTCAATGATCACTACGACCGGTGGTTCGGCGGGTACTCGCCTTGGCTTGTTCTCTGGAATTGCGATCCTGATTGGCGCTGCTTTGTTACAGCTAGCCCTAATTCTCTTGTTACCTTCAGAGACATCCCTGACAACCTGCTTCATTTTAGTACCGGTCGGAATTATCCTTGCAATTGTGATTGGGCGGCAGGTTGCCAAACAAGTAATCGGGTAATCTGCGGCTTTTGCAAATCCCACTGATTAAGTCGGATTGAAGAAGGGCGCCTGATCAACAGAAGGCTGACCGCTGGGGAGCTGTGATAATGCGCCATCCAGCGAATCGATGTACCCATTACCTATCGGTTGAAATTCCACTATCAACAACCAGGTTTTTCCGATGCGGCGCAGCCCAAACTGCTCCAGCGTATCCAGTTCTTCACGGCGGCTCGTGAAAAGAGATAGCGGATCGGAAGGATAAAAGTAGATCATTTTCGGTTAATTGCCCTATCGGTCAATTAACCGAATGATCGTTCACTCCGCCTCGCGGGTCAACGGGCTATTGCATCTTCATTTGACCGGCAGGATTTGATACTCGAACTGGTACCCGGCTTTCTCGGCGACTTCCTTTACTTTTGTCCGGACCTCACTGAAATCGAAGGCATACGCATACTCTTTGCCAAAAAGTTTGGATTGCTCCTCGATCGTTCCCTTGCGAGCGCCGCCGAAAGTATTGTAGCTTTCGGTTTTGAAGCCAAAGCCGGGGGAGATGCCGTCGTCGAAACCGCCCCCGGAAGACAACCCGGATCCGGCCTCCATGAGCATTTCGGAATACTTGACTGCTTTGGCAGCCTCATCCACCCTCATTTTGACGGCGAAAGTTAGTTTCTTCTTGGAAAGAAATGCTTTCCGCTCCGCAATCGTTGTGGAAAAGTCCCAGACCCCCTTTTTTTCATTCCACTTTCCGCCATACGCTTCCAAGGCTTTCTTGATTTCATCAACCACATTTGCCGTAGCCATGTATCTCCTCCTGATCGACCGGATCTTCTGAATGAATCGAATTTGCGATACGGATGGCGCCTCCCATCCGACCACCCTTCACCGGATGGGGATGCAAGCTGCGTACCACTCCCGTGCAGCGCTGCGGCCGATCCGCACCAATTCATCTCCTGGACAGCCATGGTTTTGACATTGGGGATTCCTCCCGGTGACGCAGATGCCGAAATATCCTCTCAAAAACAGGATGAATGTCACGTTTTATTTTTGTAATGGTCGGGTTACAATATGTTCCTAATTGGGCTATAAAGAGTGTAAATATAGTAATATTATTGCGCGGGTACGCGGCGCAGGACTGCCTGAGGGGGATCCAGCCGGATAATCCCGTAAAACCAATCGATCAGGCCTGATCTGCACGGTCGCTCGATGATCGTGCCGCGGCATTGCCAGGGGAAGTAACGGGGACTCTGCCGCCAGCTTGATCCCAAGACGTTCCTGATGGAGGTTTCAATGAATAAATCCCGTATTCCATTTCGGGTTGCTACCTGCCTGTTGCTGTTTCTCGTGACTGCCTTTCTCGTTCACCCCGCTCAAGTCCTGGCTTCCAATGGTCGCCCCCTTTCACTTACCAGTTCGACCACCCCCCCGAGTGGGAAACACATTTATTTACCAGTGGTGAGTGGCGCAACCTCAAACAGCATTTCCCCCACCCCCGGGCCAACCTCAGGCAAGGACCCCATCATCTTCTTCAACGGTGACCTGGTCTCTGGCTCTTCCCTGGCGCGCGCTCAGTCGGTGGTTGCTCTCATCAAGAACTTGATGGCCCAGCACCCCGGTACCCGCATGCTGGTCGCCTCTACCGGTGACAACGAGCAAGAATCTACCCCAACCTTGTCCGATTACCAGAACTACTTCGGCGCCACCTACCAGTCCTTTGTCGATCAACACATCTTCATGCAGGTGCGTGGCAATCACGATACCCAGGATGCCGGCCACGGCGCGGCCTACGCCCAGTACTTCGGCGCTAACTCCCACCTGGTCAACGGTCTGACCAACTACTCCTACGATTTAGGCGCCTGGCACTTCGTCGGCCTGGATCAGGTCAACAGCTCGGTCAACCAGACGTCTTTGAGCTTCCTCAAATCGGACCTGGCGGCTCACCCCAATCTTTGCACCCTGGTCTACTGGCACGTCCCCACGTACTCGTCCGGCTCGGTTCACGGCGATTCGACCGGCCTGAAGACCCTCAACCAGGCCGAATACGACGCCGGCGTAGATGTCCAGATCAACGGTCATGACCACGATTACCAGCGCTTTTTCCCGCTCAACCCCAGTGGAGGGCGCGATGATGGCAAGGGCATCAC
>JAQTMA010000149.1:0-6443 GCA_028714615.1 Anaerolineaceae bacterium
GCGAGCTGATTAAAATCTGGTTCGGCTGGTTGATCCTTTCGGCCGTCTTGCACCTGACGCTCACCCTCACCGGCAGCCGCAGCGCCATGACCTCTGGGTTGAACCTGGTGGGTTGGGCCAGCATCCCATTCGCGGTGCGCTATCTGGTCCAGATTGGCAGCATGCTGGTTTCTCACCAATTGATCGCCAGTCCGGGGCTATCCGGTTTCGCACCTGCCCAGGCTACGGGCATCGCCGGCTTCCTGGCATCCCTTCTTCCATTCATCGACCTGTACCTGGTCTGGATGGTGGTACTCCTTTTCGTGGGTCTGCGCCTGCAAGATGGCGTCCCCGGGGGAAAAGCCTTGCTCAGCCTGGCAATTTCGGTGGCGATCCTGTTGGTGCTAGAAGGTCTACCCAGTTTCCTCATCAAACAATTCAGCGGTCTCTCCACCATCCGGCCTTTCCTCTTCTAAATGGAAACCAGCTCTTTCATCTCCGTACGCAACTTGCGCAAATCCTACCGTATGGGCAGCAACGTGGTGCATGCCCTGGCAGGGATTGACCTGGACGTCACCCGGGGTAGCCTCTCAGTGGTCATGGGCCCGTCGGGTTCGGGGAAAAGCACCCTGCTGCACCTGTTTGGCGGCCTGGATCGCCCAACCAGCGGACAGATCCGCGTGAATACGCAGGTGCTGGAAAGCCTGGATGAGAACGCCCTGGCGCTCTACCGCCGCAAGACAGTCGGGTTCATTTTTCAGTCGTTCAACCTGGTCTCTTCCATGACCGCGCTGGAAAACGTAGCCTTCCCGATGCGGTTCGCCGGCTTTTCTGGAAAGCAGCGTCGCGCCCGGGCGCATGAACTTCTGAAGCAGGTGGGATTGGAAAAACGCGCCTACCATTTGCCCACCGAGCTCTCCGGCGGCCAGCAGCAACGCGTCGCCATTGCCCGCGCCCTGGTGAATAACCCGCCCCTCATTCTGGCAGACGAACCGACGGGTAACCTGGATACCGCCAGCGGTTATAGTATCATGCAGTTGCTGGCCGAGCTGCATACCAGCGGGCGAACTGTGCTGGTTGTCACCCACGACTCGCGCATGGCTCGCTTTGCCACCGATTTTGTGCGCCTGCTGGATGGGCGCATTGTCAGCGAAGAAGAATATAACCAGGCCACGGCCATGCCGGCCGTTCAAGCCTGACGCGCCATCCGACCCAACCTGATTTCATCTGAAAGACTCTTGATCCAAGGAACAGGATTGCATATGAAACCGAACTCCGCCCGTACCATGCTCATCTCCCTCCTGGCGCTCGCCAGCCTGCTATTCTCGGGAATGGCGGCCCAACCCGCCCTGGCCTCCCCTCTGGCTCAGGATACCGTCGCTCCTCCACCCTCAAACGAGCGCCCAATCGTCCTGATCGAGTCCTATTACATGGACGTCGACAGTGTTTCGCCGGGCAAGGATTTCAACCTGTTCCTTACAATCACCAATCAGGGGCAGAACTCTGCTACTAACATCCTCGTCACTTTTACCCCCGGCGACCTGATCCCACGCGAAACCGGCGGTATCCTCTCCGTCGGAGCGCTGGACCCCGGGCAAAAGAAAACAGTCAAGCAACCGATGACCATCAACACTGCGATCACCGGCGGCGGAATTTCCAGCGTTGTGGCAAATACCAACTATTCGGATGCGGAGACGAACGCCAGCTACACAGCCGCATTTAATATCGCCCTGCACGTGAATTACCGATCCTACGCCCCAGCCGCACCGACCTCCACCCCCACCGCCATCAATGTGGTGAAGCCACAACTTGCCATCTCCGGCTACAAGACCGATGTAGACCCGCTGCAGCCAGGCCAACCCTTCGACCTGACCCTGGAAGTACGCAATCTGGGCAATGCTGACGCCAAGAGCGTTACCATGATTACGGGTGGCGGCACCGGTGCGAGTGGCGGAGCCAGCGGCACCCCCGAACCCGGCGGCGTATCAGGTGCATCAGGCGAGTTCACCAACTTCGCCCCGCTCAAATCATCCAATATCCACTTCATCGGTGATGTGAAAACCGGCCAGGTGCTCTCCATCGACCAATCCCTGATCGTCAATACCACCACCCAGCCGGGAGCATATTCTCTCAAGTTTTCCTTCGTTTATACCGACAGCCACGGCGTCCGTTTTACAGATGACCAGGTAATCACGTTGCTGGTCTTCCAATTACCCCTGGTCGAAATCACCTTCTATCGCGAAGCTGGCCCATTTTTTGCCGGCCAGCCGGGTCCGTTGCCTCTTCAGATCACCAATTTGAGCCGTAAGCAAACCGTACTGGGGAACCTAAAAGCCACCGTAAAATCCGGCGGAACGATCAGCAATAACACCACCCTCGTCGGCGCTATGGATCCGGGGGGGTATTTTACCCTGGACGCGATGCTGCTGCCCGATGCTCCTGGACCACTGGACATCGACATCACAGTCAGCTACACGGACGATTTCAACCAGCCGCAATCCATTCACCAGTCGCTGCAAGTCACCGTGCAGGAGCAGATGGCGCCGCCGGAAGGGACCGGGGGCCCCGGCGTCCCCGGCGGTAAACCGGGTGAGTTCGTCAATCCCGGATCGAATATTCCTTCTGCGCCGGAAACATTTATGCAAAAAGTCGTACGATTTTTAAAAGGGATGATCGGCCTGGATAGCGGTCAAAGCCAACCTGCGACCAACCCGGGCATGCCAATCGAAGGCGGCGCCCCAGGCAATGGGATGAATGGCGGTTCCTCCAAGCCCATCATCATCCCTGCGCCTCCGATGAAGGGTGGCTAAGCATATGAGATTTTTTGACCTGATCAGTCTGATCCTCGAAAACTTGAGCCGGCGCAAAGGCCGCGTGGCGCTCACGGCCATCGGCGTGGTGATCGGGACCGCTTCTGTCGTAATCCTGGTGTCACTCGCCGTTGGTTTACAGCGCAATGCCACCAAACAACTGGGCGGTATCGGCGACCTGACCCAAATCCAGGTCAACCCCACCTACGGCATGCCCGAAGGAGGCAAAGGAGGTGGGGGACCGGTGTCCATCCGTATCGCCGGAGGGAAAGGCGGTAATGGGCCGGGGCAACCGACCGTCACCAAACTACTCACCCCCCAATCGATCAGCGAGCTAGAAGCCATCCCCGGCGTCGTGGCTGCCATTCCGCGCGATTACCTGCAATCTTCCAACATGATCCAATTCGGGAAGCTGGAAGCTTACGGCAATATCATGGGCGTGGGCACTAACGATCTTTCTGTATTCGAATACAAGCTGCAATCCGGGTCTCTGAAGCTGGAGAAGGGCACAGCTATCATTGGGGCAGCCATGATCCGCAACTTCAACGACCCCCGCATGCGCCCAGGCCAGGAACCGCCGCCACCCCCAGACCTGCAAGATCAGACCGTGCGGCTGACATTGAGCAAATGGGTGCAGGATGGACAGAGCGGCTACGAGGTGAAGAAATCCTACCCGGTGCGTATCGTCGGGGTCATCGCCGAGAGTCGCTCGGAGGCCGACTATACCATGTACATGACCCTGGATGACCTGACTACCTATAATGAATGGGCTCAGGGGCGACGGATTAACCGGAACCGCGACGGATACAATATGGTGTCGGTAAAAGTATCCGATGTGGACAAGGTGCTCGATATTGCCGATCAGATCACCAAGATGGGTTTTCAGGCGAATACGCCCCAATCCTTTGTCCAGGGAGTGAACAGCTTCTTTGTCGTGTTGCAGGTTATCTTTGGGGGGGTAGGCGCTGTCGCGTTGCTGGTGGCTGCCATAGGCATTGCCAATACCATGGCTATGGCCATCCTGGAACGGACGCGCGAGATCGGATTGATGAAAGCCGTCGGCGCTACCAATAATAACGTTTTGAGCGTCTTCCTGGGGGAGGCTGCCGGGATCGGCTTTATCGGCGGATTGGGTGGGGTGGCCCTGGGTTGGGGCGCCGGTAAGGTGCTTGATGTGGTAGCCATGAGCTACTTCGCCAGCCAGGCCTCTCAGGGCGGTATGCCGACGACACTGGCCGTCTACACCCCCGTCTGGTTGCCAGCCTTTGCTCTGGTTTTCGCGACCCTGGTGGGCTTATTATCTGGCCTCTATCCAGCGCTGCGCGCCGCAACCTTGATCCCTGTCAATGCGCTGAAGTACGAATAGAAAGGGAATAGGGCGATACAGCGAGGGGAACCTGACCTCTAACCCCTTGCCTCCCCCTCGCGCCTCCCTTAACGGTTTGGCGCCAAACCGCCCACCCAACCCTCAGGCGCTCATAGCGCCGTCCATTGACTTGACAGTTCAAATCATTTCATTTACGATCTCTTATCTACCCTCCTTCTACCATAATTTGTCGAGAAACTGACCAAACCCCCGGAGTTAAGAAAGACCAACGATGACCGTGTCCTTTCAGCAAACCTCCGAAAAAGAAAAGAACACCGCTGCCCTAAGCTCGGTCATTGCAGCGATCTGCCTGACCGTGTTCAAGCTGATCGTGGGAATCCTGACGAACAGCCTGGGAATCCTGGCTGAGGCGCTGCACTCCTCCCTGGACCTGGTCGCAGCTCTCGTAACGTTGTTCGCCATCCGCGTCTCCGGTAAGCCGGCCGACGCACAAGACCAGTACGGCCACGGGAAGATCGAAAACCTGTCCGCCCTGTTCGAAACCTTGCTCCTTCTGGTTACCTGTGTTTGGATCGTATACGAATCGATCCAGCGCCTGTTCATTAAGCCGGTCGAGGTCGACGCTTCCATCTGGGCTTTCATCGTCATGGCTACCTCCATCATCATCGACTTCTCACGCTCGCGCATGTTGTACCATGCCGCCCGCAAATACAACAGCCAGGCTCTGGAAGCCGACGCGCTGCATTTCAGCACGGACATCTGGTCCTCATCGGCGGTGATCCTGGGCTTGACTGGGGTGCGCCTGGCCTCCGCGGTTCCCGGGCTGAGTTTCCTACACAAAGCCGATGCGGTGGCTGCCCTGGGTGTAGCCGCTATCGTCATCTACGTGAGCATCGAATTGGGGTACCGGGCTATCCAGGGCTTGCTGGACCGGGCTCCCAGAGGACTCGCAGACCGGATCAAGACGGAAGTCGAGACCCTTCCGGGTGTGGCGAACTGCCACCAGGTGCGCGTGCGCCCCTCTGGTCCTGAAATGTTTGTGGATGTGCATGTTTTGCTGAGCAAAGACCTGACCATCGAGGACGCCCACAGCTTGACGGAGGTGGTCGAAGGCGCCATTCGCAAAATATCTCCCGGAGCCGATGTCACCGTTCACCCCGAGCCCAACCCGGCCGAGACCTGGGGAGAGTGACCAGATTTATTCGCGAAGTTCGCGAATAAGTCCACTCGCGTAATTCGCGGATAAATCCTATGCCCCCACTCACCAGCCAAGATCTTCAAGCCTATCTTGACGCCCAAGGCACCCTCGGGTGCATCGTCCACTGCCCCGCACCCACTCCGACCGTCGCGGATGCTGCTCGGGTGATGGGCGTGCAGCCGGAGCAGATCGTCAAATCGCTCCTCTTCCTGATTTGCGGAGAGCCAGTGCTGGTCATTGCCTGCGGCGATGGCACGATCGACCGCCGTCCACTGGCTGACCGCTTCGGGGTCGGCAAAAAACAGGTAAAGCTAGCCAACGCCGAAACTGTTCTGGAACTCACCGGGTACCCACCCGGGACGGTCCCCCCTTTCGGCCACCTCACTCCCCTCTTGACCATTATGGATCCGCGTGTAGTAGAGCAATCATTTGTGTTTGCTGGTGGCGGGGAAGAAGATGCCTTGATTCGTGTGGATCCCCGTGAGCTCCAGCGGGTGACGCAGGCCGAAATCCTCAGCGTGGTGGAATGCAAATGACCTCGATATCCATTTGTGCTATACTCAAGCTCAGAAAATCCCTGCCTGAGCGCGGAAATTAACCATACACGCTCCAGGGGGCAATAGCGGTAGTTCAGCTCGACGCCGAAATGATACAAATCAACCGACCAAGGTGGGCACACAAACACGATGGCGAACGACAGCACCCGGGCATCCCTCGAGCTGCTCTATAACATCAGCCGCGAACTGGCGACTGCGCTGGAATTGCGCATGGTGCTCCAGCGTATCTTGCTGC
Source organism: Anaerolineaceae bacterium (assembly GCA_028714615.1). Next base: position 6,107 of record JAQTMA010000149.1, read on the forward strand.
TGTCCCTCGGCTACGTCAACGGTGAGCGAGGCAGCATCATCGTACTGGATGATAACGGGCAAGCGCTTGACTCCGCTATTGTCTACCGCTCTCACATGCACGCGCATGCTACCGGTCAACTGCGCGAAACCGTCGATCATGGACTGGCCGGCTGGGTTATGCGCAACCGCAAACCTGCTGTGATCGATGACACCAGCCGCGATGAGCGCTGGCTGCATCGCCCGGATGACGCTGTCGGCCACTCCGGTCCTAAATCAGCCATCTGTGTCCCCCTGCTGGCGCGCGAACGACTGGTTGGCGTGCTCACCGTTGTCCATCCCATCCCCGGATATTTCAC
>JAQTMA010000149.1:6543-10042 GCA_028714615.1 Anaerolineaceae bacterium
CAGGGATCGCCATTCACAATGCGCAACTTTATGGGCAGGTGGACCAGGCGCATCTGCGCTATCACGAGCTATTCGACGACTCTATCGACCCGATTATCATAACCGACTGCGCAGGGAAGATACTAGAAGCAAATCGCCAGGCAGCCACCACGTTAGGCTACAACCAGACTGAATTGCAGCGGCTCAATATTAGCGCGGTGCACCAAATGGTCCCCGCCAAAACCGGGAAAGAATTGGAACGCATCGTCAAAGGAGCACCGGTCACCTACGAATCGCGCCTGTATACCAGCGCCGGTAACACCATCCCGATCCAGGTTTACGTACGCAGAATCCGCATGGATAGCGCGGATTGTATGCAGTGGATCTTGCGGGATATCTCAGAGCGCAAAGATCTGGATGCGCTGCGAGAAGACCTGATCTCCATGGTGTACCACGACCTGCGTTCGCCGCTGGCCAACGTGGTCTCCAGTCTGGATGTGATGGAGTCTCTGATGCCTCCCCAGGATGGTGGATCGCTTTCTTCGGTGCTCAACATTGCTGTCCGTTCAACCCGTCGGATCCAACGCCTGGTGAATTCACTGCTGGATATCACCCGCCTGGAAGCCGGACAAACCCTGATCAACCAGACTCGGGTGGATGCGCATACCCTGGTGTCGGATACGTTGGATGCCGTGGAGCCGCTTTCCAAAAGCAAGAGTCAGTGCTTTATTATGGATCTACCCGAAAGTCTGCCGCAGCTTTGGGCAGATGAAGATATGATCCGGCGTGTGATGATCAACTTGTTGGAGAATGCGGTAAAATTCAGCCCGGCGAAAGCACAGATCGTGGTCGGCGCTCAACGAGTTGGGGACCAGGTAGAGATCTGGGTCCAGGACAGCGGATCGGGCATTCCCGCTGAGCTGCAAGATGCCATCTTTGATAAATTTACCCGCCTGCACGCTGATTCTGGCGCTAAAGGTCTGGGGCTTGGGTTGGCTTTTTGCCGTCTGGCCGTGCAGGCGCACGGTGGAAAGATATGGTTGGAAAGCTCGCCAAAAACCGGCAGCCGTTTCCATTTCACCCTACCGCTGGCCCCCCCGGAATCTCCCCCATCTGATCCGAATGGATAAACCAACTTTGGAGAATGTATGCAAGAGATAGCACCAGGAATTTATATCGAAGATCAATACATCGGTGTGATCCTCGGCGCGATCAGTCTGGCGCATGGGCTGATTCTGGTCGACGCCCCACCCAGGGCAGAAGACGTACGTTCGTGGCGCTCTGCGCTGCTGAATTTGGGGGGCGGAGTCGACCGATTGCTGGTAAACCTGGATTCGCACATCGATCGCACCCTGGGTTCGCGCGGCATGGAATGCCCGGTGGTGGCGCACGATAAAGCCTCCCTGGTTTTCCGCAACCGCCCCACCACCTTCAAAGCACAGAATGCCGATACCGGCGCTGAGTGGGAACAAATCATCGGGCTGGGCAGCATACGTTGGGCCCCCCCCGAGATCAGCTTCACCCACCAGATGATGTTTCATTGGGGCGATTTCCCCGTCTCGCTGGAATATCACCCCGGTCCCAACCCGGGAGCCGTTTGGGTGGTGATCCCCTCGGCGAAAGTGGTGTTCCTGGGAGATGCAGTAACCCCCGAACAGCCGCCCTTCCTGGCCAATGCCGATCTCCCCGTATGGATTGAAAACCTGCGCCTCTTGTTGAATCCGGAGTGGCGTGATTATTTTATGGTCAGCGGACGGTGCGGCCTGGTGACGCAAAAAGATGTGCGGGGTCAGGTGGAATTGCTCGAGCAGATCAACGGGGAGATGGACAAACTGGCTGGAACCAAAGAGCCGCCGGAAGCCACCGATGGGCTGGTACCCAGGCTGGTTGCCGCATTACGAGTGCCTGCCGACCGCAAGCTCTTTTACACGCAACGTTTGCGCTGGGGATTGAGCCATTATTACACCCGGCATTACCGCCCCGCTTCCGAAGAGGCGGAGGAATAACTTCCAATAAAGAAACAGCTCTGCCTTGACAAGGTTCCAGACCTTGTCAAGGCTAGCACTAGGCACCCAACCCTGGTGCAGTCCCCGGACTCTTCAGAACTAACCTTGACAAGGTCTGGAACCTTGTCAAGGCAGAAACCACTCATACCCTTCAATTGTGACGAAAAAAACAAAAATCCATAATCCACAGGAACATACCCCATGACCTCATTCTCTTATGCCCCAGTCGTTGAGCTGACCCGCGGGCACATCGTCGAGTCGCTCCACTTTGGCGCCATCGCCGTTTCGGATGCCAGTGGCAACCTGCTGGCCGGCTACGGAGACCCAGATACGGTCACCTTCTTACGGTCTTCCGCCAAACCGTTCCAGGCGCTTCCCTTTGTCGAGCGCGGCGGCGATACTTTTTTCGGCCTGACCTCGCGGGAGCTGGCTTTCATCTGCGCCTCCCATTCCGGCACCGACGAGCACGTTGCAGTGGCCCGGGATATCCAGGCTAAGGTAGGCGTGACCGAGGCTGATCTGCTATGCGGAGTCCATCCTCCCTACCACGAGCCGACCGCCCGCGCCTTGGAATGCCGGGGAGAAGCGCCCACACCCAACCGCCACAACTGTTCCGGAAAACACACCGGGATGTTGGCGCATGCCCGCCTGCGCAATCTGCCGATCGTAGAGTACATCCGCCTGGACCATCCTGTGCAGGTAAGTATCCTGTCCGCCTTTGCGGAAATGTGCGGCTTGCATGAAGACCAGGTGGAGATAGGTATCGACGGCTGCTCTGCGCCCACTTTTGCCGTACCCCTGCGCAATGCGGCGCTGGCTTTCGCCCGCTTGTGCGACCCTGCCAGGTTACCCCCCGAACGCGCCGCCGCCTGCCAACGCATCACGGCCGCTATGACCGGGAATCCCTTCATGGTTGCCGGCCCAGGCCGCTTCGATACCCGCTTGATGGAGCTGGCCAGCGGGCGCATCCTCTCCAAGGCGGGGGCGGAAGGCTACCTGGGCGTAGGGGTGATGCCGGAGGCACTCGGACCAGGTACACCCGCCCTGGGAATCGCCTTCAAGATCTCGGATGGCGATCTTGGGAACCGCGCGCGCGCCTGCACTGCAATCGAGATCTTACGGCAACTCGGCGCCATCTCGCAAGCCGAGGCCGAGGCGTTATCCGAGTTCGACCACCATCCGATCAACAACTGGAGGCATATCCCCGTGGGCGAGATGCGGACTTGTTTTGAATTGAGTACTTTGGACACGGATTGACACGGATTCAAGGGATAAGAACGGATAAAGCTTTAATAAAATGAGGCAGGGATGTTTGAGGGAAAGTATAGCGAGCTGACCGAGAAGATCATTGGGGCATTTTTCCGGGTCTATAACCAGTTAGGTTATTGGTTTGCTGAAAAAGTCTACGAGAATGCCCTGGCGATTGAGCTGCGCAAACAAGGCCTGCTAGTTGAGCAGCAAAAGCCAATCTCTGTTTATTATGATTGCCTTCTGGTAGGTGAGTATTTTGCGGA
>JAQTMA010000150.1:0-5764 GCA_028714615.1 Anaerolineaceae bacterium
AATCAGGAAACAATAGAGGATAACCAGCAAAATCCCCACGGTTTTAATGGGAATATTGGTAGCATTCACTTGCTTGTGTCTATCCATAATCCCATTCTACATCGACCTGTCCTGTTATTCATGGAAATACTGAACAGACATTCCCCAGGATTCCCTGGGGAATGCACGTCGTTTTTATATTACAAGTAACCGGTTCGCGATGATGCGAATTTGTTCGATCCAAAGAGCAAGGTTAACAGAACCCATCCGGACAGATCGGGGTGTTGGTTGGCCGAGGTGTGGGAGTGGCTGTATTTGCTGGCGGGGTCGGCGTATTGGTAGGCGTTCTTGTTGGAGCCCTCGTAGGTGTGTTCGTTGGAGTATTGGTCGGCACGGTAGGCGTATAGGTGGGAGTCTGGGTGGGCGTCTTGGTTGGTGTCCTTGTGGGTGTTCTCGTTGGGGTATTGGTTGGAGTATTCGTAGGGACTGTTGGTGTCACAGTAGGTGTATTTGTAGGTGTGTTCGTCGGCACAGTAGGCGTGCGGGTTGGAGTTTTTGTGGGTGTATTCGTTGGAACGGTAGGTGTGACGGTCGGCGTGCGGGTAGGGGTGTTGGTTGGAACGGTAGGCGTTCTTGTTGGCGTGCGGGTAGGGGTATTGGTTGGAACGGTAGGCGTTCTTGTAGGCGTCTGGGTTGAGGTAGGGGTAATAGTTGATGTAGGCGTTATGGTGGGGGTCAATGTAATGGTAGGTGTTATGGTCGGTGTAAAGCTCGGTGTTGGTGTGGGCATGGTGATTCTGAAGGTGTGTGTATCAGAGCCTGTTTTACCGGTTGTACCGGTTGCAGTCGCAGTAATGGTGTATGTTCCGTTATGGAGCCCATCGAATAATGTTGCATCGATGCGCTTGCATTGTGTAGAGGTATTATTCTTATAGGCACAATAGGCAACACTATAATCAGTATAAGAATAACTATATCCATTTGGTCCTCTGACAGAGAATGCTATTTTAGTGATTCCATTCCCATTTGTGCTACCAATATCTGGATCGTATGCACGAGCTTCAAAGCGGGTATTTGACCCTGTTGGGCTGGTGAGATTTGCATTGTTTGATGGCACATTGATCCATACCACCAGGGGTTGGGGGGTTGGCGTAACTGTGCTGGTAGGAGTGATAGTGGCTGTGTTTGTAATTGTGGGTGTTGGCGAAATCGTTGCGGTGGAGGTCAAAGTTGGTGTTGGTGTCAGAGTAGGGGTAGGAGTATCGGTGGGCGTGGATGTGGGAGTCGGTGTATCCGGGTTCGGAGGGGTGGGGACGTTGATGGCTCGGGTATGGCGGAAGGCTTCGATCTTCGCCTGGCGTTCGGCATATAGATGAACGATGGACCAGTTGCTAGAAAGGAAGGGGGTCATCAAGGGATGGTTGAAATCGACGATGACGGTGAGGGTTTGGTCAGCCCCGCCGGCATAATCCGTTGGGGAACAGGAATGCGATTGCAATGTACCGGGTGCGGGATCGACTTTCGAATAGGTAATCGAAGGATCATTTGGATTAGGTTGATTGATAGGGCACATGCTGACCTTGAAAAACCCAGCCTTGAGTTGATTCGTTTCAGCGGGGTTCCGTCCGATCGCTAATGCACCGGCTATGGCGGCGTCATTGATGGAATGCAGGCGGGCAAAGTCCTGCATTCTTTCTGTCATTTCCTGAATGGTCAAACTCGGAAAGGCGGCACTCAGTACAGGATCGATCGTATACATGGATGGATCGTTTGGAACTTTGCAGTCGGTCTGACCGTCCGCTAAATCTGCAGAGGCGAAATAGCTACCGTAGGTGGCTCCACCCGCTTCGGTGGCTGCATTTGCGCAATAAGAGTTTTCGTAATTTCCGGTCGAAGCATAGCGGGCGCCAAAGCGGGCTCCATTTTGGACCGATAACCAGACCTGGAACAAACGCCCGAACTCAATAATCCCGAAAATAAACATGAGCAGCAATGGCAGAATCAGGGCAAACTCGACCATACCTTGGGCGTGGTGCTTCTTGGGTGTGCCCGTTGTTCGTAAACTGATTTGGGGCGGGGCAGTTTTATCCATGATTGCGCCTTTTTCTACTTGCTGATGCGGGTGAAGATACGAGAAGCGATATCAGAAAAAATCGCATTTAACCCTGTCCCATCGGCGGAATAATAGTACCTCCCGCAAGAGATGTCATCTGCTACTCCGTGGCAGGCATTCGACGCTGAATTCAGTGTGCTCCCGGTATACGAGTAGTCTGATGAGTTGGCGATATAGCGCAACATTGTATTGCCGGATGGGCCAACTCCGGGTCCCAATCCGATGGTAAAGAGGATCGCGCCTTGCCCTTTTATCGAGCCTGAGACCACCCCACTACGATTGCCTGTGCAGGCTCCATTGGAGGCAACAGAGACCGGATCGCATCCGGCATAGAGGGCTGCATAGCGGGCATAATCCTTAGCGTCAAAGGCAGTATTTGTAATAATGTGCCAGTTATTTGGATCAAGGCAATAAGGAGGTGTCGTATTCAGGAAATCATGAGGTCCACCACCAGGGTGCAAGACATGAGGGCAATAATCGATCGGATTAATGTTGGTTGGGTCAAGCGGTTCTCTCATACAGTTGGGATTTCCGCTGGCATCATCTTTACAAGTGGCATTTGGATTCCCATCGGTCAGTAGTATCTCTACCCACACCGATTCAGGGCGGGATAAGTTGCTAAACTGCTGGGCGCCGATTTTTATTCCCCCCCCAATATTAGTCGTCGTGCAGGTGGACATATCGATGATATGCCCATACGTATTATCGGGATCGTAGTCAGCTTCTGTTGGTCGATCGGTATTGGCAGGCGGTTGAAAGCGTGGGCAACCGAAGCGTAAATAAGTACCATCGGTTCCATATCGCCGGCATGGACCGACAGGAGGAGGGTTCGGTTGTCCAACTTTCCAGTTATACCATTGCTGTACTTCAGCGCTGCCGTCAATACACGTTCGACCTGGGTCATATACAGCCAGGTTGTCGATGGCGCCAATTGCCGCAGCTCGATCACTGGTCCAACCATTTCCTCCAATGGCGATGTGCGTCCCCTGGTTTGTCCCGTTTTGCCACCCATTCGAGAAGTAGACGATTGATAAACGGTCTTCCTCGTCGGCTGCGGCTTTATTAAGGACGAAATTCACCAGGGTTTTTGCTGCGTCTTTCACTTCTTTAAACGGGTGGCAGGTATTCGTGGGATTGCATACCGATGGATCTTGAACGGATCCGGATCCCATCGTGCCATCTGCGTTGTAATAGCTCATCGATTCGGAGATATCCAAAACCAGGACGACATCAAGTGAAGCAGCTTCTCCGGTTGCCTCGGCGGTGATAGTGGCTTTCGAAATTCCAAGCACCGTTAAGAAAGCAAAATCGACATCTCCGGTAGCCTGGACGCGCACCAGTTTGCGTTTCGGGGTAACGCACAAGTTGGGATCGGCGTGAACACCCCCAGAGCCACCCGAGCAGGTATAGACGGTGGCATGGGTATTATCCAGGTCGACCCCGTTCAAACGCAAAAATTCTGTCGCTGAAGCATCTAACTGCTCAGGAATGTAATTTTCCCTGAACTGGGAAGCAGCAGCCAGAGCAGCAGCATCTGTTGCGCGGCGCAAATGCCCATATCCAATATAGAGTATCCCGGTATCGATTGCCAACCCTACAAAGGCAATTAAACCAACAAATGCAATCGCAATAATGAAAAGGGCTTGCCCGCGTTCTAGTTTCTTTTTATTGATATTTCGTAATAGAAAACGCATGATGCTGCTCCTGCATATTGAGGTTATGGAGGTTCTACTGCCGGGCATGGCATGATGGTGTAGGAATACATCAGGATCGGATCCGGAAGAAACACTGTAATCCATGGAAGCTTGAGCAATTGATTGTAGTTGTAAAATATTTCCACCAGAACAACGCCGGTATTCGGAGGAATGTTAGTGCTGCCGGTATTCAATAAAGTCTCAAGCTTCGCACTGGTAAACCTGGATGTATAGTGGGCATACTTGCTGTAGCCCGTTGGGGATGGGTACCGGCTTGTCACCGCGCTGACCCCGGTGGACTGATTGGTGGTTATACCAAAAACTGAAATTACGATATCATCGTGGTTCGGATCGAGATTAAATGGTTGAGTCGAATAGAACGCCTTTGCAGCAGTGAATGCGTAGAAGTTGGTATCCGTAATGGGGTTGTTATCCGAAGCCCAGCGGGCTCCTTCCCGAGGACCATCCATGATATTCAGGAATTGGTTGAGGAAAAAACCAAACTCAGTTAAGCCCAAGACTATGATTAAAAAGATCGGTAAAAATATAGCAAACTCGACAAAGCTTTGCGCTTTTTGATTTCCTACTATTCGGGCTCTTCGTGAATGAATAGGCATGCTGTTAACCTGACCATTGATGGCATTTGGTTTAAGAGAATTATCCAAAAATAAGCATACCGGATACCTGGGATTAATTCAAGATGAGAAAGGCACAATTATCAAGTTTGATAAGTGCTGATTACGCTTTTGTCACAAAATCAGGACAAATCGGCGTCTTCCGGCGGCGCAACAGGCCCGTAGTCCAGCACCTGCCGCACCTGGCTGTTGGGCAGGTTGGGACCGATGACGCCTTTCTCCTCCAGAGTATCCACCATGCGGGCGGCGCGGGTGTAGCCGATGCGCATGCGGCGCTGCAGCATGGAGATGGAGGCGCGCCCTTCCCGTCGCACCAGGTCGATGGCTTCTTTGAGCAAGGGGTCGTCGTCGCTCTCGGCTTGCATCTCGTCCCACAGTGGCATCTGTTTGAGTGGAACACCGGAAATGAGTGCATCGGTCGGAGCGCCGTTGTGGGTGGGGGTGTCGGCTAGACCAGAAAATTCACGCCAATAGCTTACCAGGCGCTGGATTTCCGTGTCGGAGACATATACGCCTTGTAGCCGGGCAGGAGCGGGGGCATCGGGCGCCTGGAAGAGCATGTCACCGCGCCCAAGTAAGCGTTCGGCGCCTGGTTGGTCGAGAATCACCCGGCTGTCTACTCCGGAGGCGACTGCAAAAGCGATGCGGGCAGGGAAATTGGCTTTGATTAAGCCGGTAATCACGTCCACCGAGGGGCGTTGGGTGGCGATGATCAGGTGGATGCCGGTGGCGCGTGAGAGCTGCGCCAGGCGGGTGATGGTACGCTCGGTTTCGTCCGGCGCCAGCATCATCAGGTCTGCCAGCTCGTCGATCACCACCACCAGGTAAGGGATGCGTTTCTCACCGCGCGCGACCAGGCGAGTGTTGTAATCGACGATGTTGCGGGCGCCGATCTGGGCGAACTTCTGGTAGCGGCTGTCCATCTCGCGCATCATCCACTGTAGCGCGCCTACCACCCGTTCGGCGTCGACCACAACGGGGACGAGCAAGTGGGGAATGCCGTTATAGCCGGTGAGTTCCACACGCTTGGGGTCCACCAGGATCAGACGGACATCATCGGGGGTGTTATTGATCAGGAAGCAACTCAGGATGGCGTTGACGCACACCGACTTGCCCGAACCGGTGGTTCCGGCAATGAGCATGTGGGGCATGGCGGAGAGGTCTGTGGCGACCGACCTGCCGGCCACATCTTTGCCCACGGCAAAGCGCAGCGGCATGCGCATCTTTTGGAAGACATCACTCTCGATAACGTCGCGCAAGGCGACGCGAGAGATCTCTTCATTGGGCACCTCGATGCCGACGTAAGCCCGCCCGGGGACGGGCGCCTGAATGCGAATGCGCTG
>JAQTMA010000150.1:5864-9993 GCA_028714615.1 Anaerolineaceae bacterium
TGCGCATCTTTTGGAAGACATCACTCTCGATAACGTCGCGCAAGGCGACGCGAGAGATCTCTTCATTGGGCACCTCGATGCCGACGTAAGCCCGCCCGGGGACGGGCGCCTGAATGCGAATGCGCTGGGCTGCCAGGGCCAGCGCCAGGTCGTCGGCCAGGGCCACAATTTTGCTCACGCGCACGCGGGTGCGCCCGGTGCGGGACTCGACGAAATCGGGCTCAACGCCGAACTGGGTGATCGTGGGACCGCGGTGGATCTCAACGATGTGGGCGGGAGCACCGAAGGAAGCCAGGGTTTCTTCAATCACGTGGGCGCGCTGCTGGTCGGTTTCGTCGTCATTGGCGGCGGGGACTCCCGGTTCAAGAATGGCTTCGACCGGAGGGAGGACCCAGGGTGTGTGGGGCGCTTCCGAGCCAAGCAGGTTTTGTCCAGCAACCGATGCGCTTACAGGAGAAGCGGCTGGTTCGTCACTCGAGGTTCCTACCGGTTGCAGGTGGGGTAGCGGCGAGAAAGCCGGAGGCAGTTCTTCCCGTGCACCCTGGGAGCTGTGCATGCGGCGTTCTTCCATATAGGCATCCCAGGCGTGGCGCAAGCGCTCAAACAGGGGAGGCGCCCAACGGAAGATCTCGGGGATGGAGATGTCCAGGATCAAGGTCAGGCTGATGAGCAGCCAGCCCACCAGGACGATAACACTGCCGGCCAGACCGACTGCACTGACCAACAGGTTCGCGCTCCACGCACCCACCAGCCCTCCGCCACTCAGCGCGAGATCAGCAGGTGCGCCGCTCAGCAGGTGGAAATCCGCTAGAAGATTGAAATAAATCAGGCCTATCCCAACGATGCGCTCGAAGGCTACCTGGGGCAGGCGTTGGATGTTGCGCAGCACGAGCCACAATCCCACTGCCAGCAAAGCCAGCGGCAGCAGGTACACACCCCAGCCCAACCAGCTTACAAGCGTATCGACCCACCAGCCGGTCAGCGATCCACGGCTGGCGGAAAGCAGGCTCAGCAGGGTCAACAGACCAAGCAATGCCAGAATGACGCCGAGCAGATCGAGCTTGCGCTCCGGGGAAATACTGGGGAGCAAAGGACGCCCCTGGCTACCACCCACTAACCAACCCGGTAGACGGATAATAGGCCCCTGGCTGCGGTGGGAGGAGCGGGTAGAGACACGCCGGGCGGCTGGTGCTGAGCGGGAAGCCCCCGACGGTGGTTTACTCTTGGAGCGGGTTTTGGAGGAAGCCTTTTTTGCGGGCATGGTGTTGTCGGGTCAGGGTTTTGGATGTTGTGGGAGCCTGTCGAGATTATAGCATGGCTTGGCGGGGATTGGGCACAAAGCAGAGCAGGAACGAAATTCTACGCGAGCCTCGATCATGCGGAGAGGCAAGGAGCGGCTGGGCTTATAGGGTAAAATAGGGGAGCACGCAGCCTGGCTTACGTGGATGTGGGGGGCGGGTTTGCTGGCCAGAAAGGATCACCTGACTTGTTCGAGATTATCTTCTTAGGAACATCTGCCTCTGCCCCGTCTGCACGGCGGGGCTTACCGTCTATGATCGTGAAACACGATGAGTACCGTTTTCTAATCGACTGCGGCGAAGGTACCCAGCGACAGATCTTGCAGTCTGGGGTGGGATTCAAACGGTTGAACCGCATTCTGATCACTCACGGGCATCTCGACCACATACTGGGACTGGGTGGGCTGCTCTCCACCTTCATGCGTTGGGAGTCGATCGATGAGTTGGAGATCATGGCAGGGCGTTCCGCTCTCGACCGGATTCGTGATTTGTTGTACGGGGTAGTGCTACGTGGAGCGCAGGCGCCCATGCCTCTCCGGCTGCGGGAGATCGGACCGGGGGTGGTCTTCGAGGGGGATGATTTCCAAATTTCGGCGTTCCCGGTCTCGCACCGGGGCACAGATTCACTCGGCTATTGCTTCGAAGAACGGGGGCACAAGCCTTTCCTGCCCGAAAAGGCGGAAGCGCTCGGAGTACCTCCCGGACCGATCCGGCGCGACCTGGTGGGTGGATCGCGGGTCATCCTGGCAGACGGGAACGTGGTTAACCCGGAAGACGTTCTTGGAGCGGAACACCCGGGGACGCGCCTGGTGATCATTGGCGATACAGGCCAGACCGAGAATCTGGTGGAGGCGGCCAGGGGGGCGGACGCGCTGGTGATCGAATCGACTTACCTGCAAGCCGAAGTGGCGATGGCGCGCGATTTTGGCCACCTGACTGCGCGCCAGGCTGCCGAGATGGCCGTTCAGGCGAACGTGCGCCAGTTGTACCTGACCCACATCTCGCGCCGTTACCGGGAAAAGGACGTGCAGGCTGAAGCGCAGGAAGTATTTCCGAACGCGGTGGTCGCCAGGGATTTTGATAGTTTCCAGATCAAACGGGAATAGCATTCGTGCTAGAAAGCTTGATTCGAGTGCTTGTCGAGAAAAATAGCGAATCGATGGTGGTTAATTAAGCACTCCAGTAACCAGGTAACTGGTAAACACCAGCTCTCTATTCTGATCACGGTGCTCTTCAAGAAATCCGCCGGGATAGAGGGATTTGATCCTATTCAATTGGTCCAAATGATTCTCAGATAAGATCCATACGACTTGTACTCTTGGGCATGCGGATAGATCTTCATCAGGCTGAGTTACTGGGATATCAACTACTTTCCTCGGCCACGCCTGAAAGAATGTTTCGCGAACATTCAGTTCATAAGGGTCGATGAAGCCACAAGCTGATATCTGAAGGGGAAGACTATCCAGATATCGGCCGATACGAGCCTGAGGGCGTGCATTGTTTTGTACCATTTGAAGATAATTTCCCCAGTCCCGCCATCCGAATGTAATTACAAGACCAAGTAGAGCTATGTTTATCCACTTTTGAGAAGGAAGTTGGACTAATTTTGCTACCCTGTTCATCAAGTGGTCAATACAAAATCCTGCGAGCAGAGCAGCAGCCGGGATGATGCCCACCAAACGAGGCCAAAAAGGTGCATCTACGGTGAGAATGCTACCGAGAAGCAACATCGCGCCGATCCAAATAACCAGGAGTGTCAATTCCCATTTTCGCCAATACTTCAAGGCGATTGCCAAACCAATGACAATAAAGGGTGAAATATACGAGTTGAATAAAGGGCGTGGGTAACCAAATTGAGTGCTGCTATCGATCGAGTGATTAAACATCAATACTGAACGCCTGAACTGCTCAATCACCACTCCCCAGATGGAAGTTACCCCGTATTTGTTCTGGAGGTGCCGCATGATATCAGGAGTAAAAAGCCAGACATCGCGACTCCGTGCGATGAGTGCATCACGATGAGTGGCGAAAAAGATCAGGCTTGGGCCTAATGCGATAAGCGCCCCGATAACCAACCAACAAATATCCTGCCAGTGAACACGCAGCCAGGTGCGCTCGAAAGCGATTAGAAATATGAGCAGAATCCCAAGAATTACCAGGATTACTCTCCCGGAGTAATACATTTGGATACCAAAACCAAAACAGATACCAGCTAATCCATAGCATGCTGGCTGCCTGGATTTGATACCCTCAACAGTAAGAAACAAGCCTGGAAGGATAAATGCCCACGGATCGATGTATTCGGCGATCCTAGAAAAATGAATCAACGGGATGTTGAAGGCTAACAATGCCGTCGCTATCAGGGAAATCCGTTGTTTTTCGAATAGCCTGAGTCCCAGCAGATATACAGCGACAAGACATACCATGCCGCCAACCACAGATGTCATTTGCAGACCGAATAGATTGTTGCCAAATACCTTTAGCGATATGGCAGCGGGTATGAAGGCCATATTCGGAATGCTTGCCCATCCATCATGGAAGATCTGAGTGACGTTACCGGACAGAAGGTCTCTTGCCATCAGCCCATGGGATGCCATATCCCCATGAAAATCACTGGGGATGTCTGCAAGGCGATAGAATCGTAGAAGCAGGCCGGTTGATAGTATCAATAAGAAGAGAAATACCTGTGGAAATGATGGAGTCCGCCAGGTAATCCCACTTGGTCTCCTCGATCGGCTGAGTATCCAAAGAATCCCTTGGGACAAGATAAATAAACACACTCCGGCGAACCAAAAAAACTGGACTAATCCATTTTCACCCTCAACAATAAA
>JAQTMA010000151.1 GCA_028714615.1 Anaerolineaceae bacterium
GCCGTATTCGGCCAAGATGTACCACTTTAGCAGCGAATGTGCACTGAAAATAAAGTGATTTTAGGGCTTTACAGGATCGTTTTTCACCTCCTCCAGGGAGAGGTTATGAATCTTCTTTCTTGCCATATTTGTTCATTTTGTTTTTCCTTTTTGTTTGAAATTGAGCTGTGCAGTAATTGAAAGAGCTAAGCGAGATATTGCATAACCACCTCCAATACGGAGCAGCGCTTGATAGATTAGCCGGTATCGTTTGTCTTCTCCTGGTTGAGCGCCAGGTAACGCTGGTTGATACGCGCCAGCCATTCGATCAGGCCCTTCGGAAGCCTGTCCGGTGAGGTCTGCTGCTCCTGGGGATGGGTTATATCATCTCCAGAAACCCCATCTTTTTGTGGGCCAGGGTTTTGGGGGGAGTTGTGACTTAAAGACGTTTGTGCCATGGTTGCACCTCATACTCTAAATAGGCGATGTGTCTTCTATGCGCTTTAGGGGATAAAAAAACTCCGGTTCTGAGCGCTTTCTATCAGAACCGGAGCGTGTATTGTTGGTCTGTTGACCTAAACAATTATAATCAAAGATTTACTTCCATATTTTCCTCAGTGAATAGGCGAAGATGTTTCTTGAACTATTCTGTAAGCGTCCGAAAGGAGCGTTACTTTGGCTTATTTGCGCCTGGCCGCCACAAGCACCTGGCTGTGCTGCGCCAACAGCTTGAGCTGACCTACCCAAGATGTGCGAACGAAGCAGAAGTTACCCAAGCGCCAGTAATTTCTGCGCCAGAATCATGGTTGTGTTGCCCGCACTGCGGTCAGCCGTTGCTGTTTCAGCTTGCTATCCAGCCAACTGGACGCTGCCCACCACGAGCCGCTCTAGTTTCCCACCCCCTCTTTTTTTCTGGAAACTGGGTTTTCACCTGGCACCCAGGCTTACTGATCTCGGCAAGGAGAACTAAAGCTGCCAGATGCACCACGCAGTTCTTCATAACGGGATCAGTAGTACGGCAACCACTATTCGGGTTGTGGCCTGCGGAGGAGCACCCGCGGTCGATTCGTTGGTCGGGCATGGCGCGCTTACGCTCGGCTTATGTACCTTGACAGTTACATAACCACTATGGTACATTCATGGCCTGGAAGCTGTTCTGCGGGCACTGGCGGACGAGAGCCGGCGCAAAGTGCTGGAAACCTTGACCCACGGTCCGGCAACCGTAGGTGAGCTGGCGGCGCTGCTGCCAATTGCGCGCCCGGGGATATCGCGGCACCTACGGGTGCTGCAGGAAGCGGGGTTGGTCGAGGTCCACCAGCAGGCGCAGCGGCGGGTCTACAGACATCGACTTGAGCCGCTCGCCGAGGTCGATGAAAGGCTGGACCGGTACCGGGCCCTGTGGGAGCAGCGGCCGGATGCCCTGCATTCCGAGGTGGCCCAGGGAAAACGCGAACGAAGGAGCACCAGATGACCAACGACGCACCTAGAGGCAACCGCATCCTGGGCAGCCTGCGATCGGCAGACGGCGTGGGCGTCGTGCGCATCGAAGACCGCTATGACACCGCTATCGAAGACCTGTGGTCGGCGCTCACCGATCCCGACCGCCTGGCCCGCTGGCACGGCAAGGTAGAAGGCGATCTCCGGCCCGGCGGAGAGTTCCGCCTGTACCTGGAAGCCGATGACGTCGAGAGCACCGGGCGCGTGGAAGCGTGCGAGCCGCCACGACGGCTGCTGGTGACGACCAGGGAAACGGACGAGTCCTATCGGAAGGGGCAAGGTGTGCCACCGTTCGACGCGGTCACCGATATCACGCTGACCGCCGACGGCGACCAGACCATCTTGGTCCTCGAGGTCCAGGGCATGCCCCTGGGCACGATCGCCTTCTACGGGGCCGGCTGGCAGATCCACGCCGAAAACCTCGCCGCCTACATCGCTGGACGTGAGCCTGGCGACACCGAGGCGCGGTGGAACGAACTCGTTCCGGCCTACCAAGACCTGGCGGCCAACATCGGCTAGGCACTGGCCTGTGCCGGATGAGCCGCGACCCAAGCGTCCGGCACCGACACACGAGCTTGACACGACCTCTTAAAGACCTACTGACCTCATGGTAGGTCATTTACCACTTCACGCTCAGGTACTAATCCAAATACTCACATTGACGTGAACGGCTTTTGATGATCTCCTTTTTGTGGCGTAGGCGCTCTCTCGCTCGAATGAGCACGCGATGTAACTGATCCAGATCGGCGCAGCACACATTGCCCAACTCCACTCGCTTGAGGTAATTCCAAATGCCCTCATCCGGGTTGAGATCCGGGGCGTAGCCTGGCAATTGCTCTAGATGCAGGCGTTTGGCAGCCCCTCGCTTGGGAAAGTCTTTGATCTCGTGAGCGCGGTGGATGGGCGAGCCATCCCAGATGAGGACGATCTTGCCAGAAATCTTGCGTAAGAGCACATGCAAGAAGCCCACTACCGCTTCTGCGTCATAGGAGGTAGGACGCACTTGCATGAACTGTCGTCCGTCAAGGGTAATGCCACTGATCGCCGAAAGATGATCCCGCGTCAGTTTGACCCGGAGAAGCGGGGTCTGCCCTCGTGGAGCCCAGGTACGCACCGCCATCGGTAACAGATAAAAGCCCGCTTCGTCTACCCAGACGATGATGGCTTTGTCCTCCTCGGCTTTTTTTTAATTTCTGACCAGCGCTCTTCAGACCACTTTTTGATGGCCTCTTCGTTGCGCTAACTGGCTCGCTCCACTGGTTTCTGTCGACTCCAACCCGCTTCACGCATCAGGCGCCCAACGTGATCGCGGTGATAGCGAACCCCAAAGGTCCGTTTGATCACTTCAGGCACCCGGCTCGCCGTCCACACGTCTCCTCGAAACCCATATGCCTCTGCTCCTTTGGCTAACAGAGCAGGAATCTGCACCTTCTGCTCCTTCGTTAACCGAGGGCTAACCCCTTTGGGCGGATGCGCTTTGAGGGCTTCTTCGCCTCCTTCTCGCCCTCGCTTGACCCAGTGGCTCACCGCTCCCTCACTTACTCCCAATGCCACGGCTATATCTTTTTGTTGCCAGCCTTCCTCTTTCAGTTTCCACGCGCGTTTTCGTCGTTCTTCTCGCCAATCGGCTTTCTTTGGTGCTCCCATTCCTCCTATCGTATCACACTTGACTTCCTTCCGCCGATGTCAGTAGATTCACCTCAGCCCAAGAACAATCCTCATAAACTACTGTATCTCACCATTTCTAGCATGGGCCGGCTGGCTTTTTGGTTATACAATGGAGATATAGCCACCTACATGATAATGAATTCAACCGCGGGGCGAGGTGTAAATTCCAAATAAACGGGCACATTTGCTAAAACGGCTTTGTTCAACTCGGATTGATGTGGCGGCGCAGCGTACCGAAGTTTTGACTTTCTCTCTTTCCGCAATATCAATCATTAAATCGTTAGGCGGCTGAAGCATTACCGGCTGTGCCCTTTTTATCTGAAAGATCGAAAGAACGGCAACCTTGAACCTACTTAGCCCCACCCTTCTGATCGCCAGCGTAGCCACCACAGCAATTCTATTTGCCATTGTTGCCTTCTTTTCGCGCGCCGGATTGCGCCGAATAGTAGGCAGTCTTCTTGCAGCGATTCCCGTCATCCCAATGGTCATGTTTTACGACAAGATCGCTGCTCGATTTGGCTGGTGGCATTATCCCTCCGTCACCGCAGCCAGCGCACCTCTTGCCTGGTATGTCGCCGCGGCTCTGGGATATGGCGCAGCATTCGGTTTGATCGGCTGGCGCGTAATTCGGCGATGGCAGATACGTGGATTGCTTGCCTTTTTGTTGTTGTTTGCTCTCTTCGGTGTAGCACGTGATTATGGGTACAGCGTAACAACACGATTCTTAGTCTTTGGGCACGGCTTGGTACCTTTACTGGCTGATCTATTCGCTTACGGTTCCTCTGCGGCGGTAGTGCAACTTTTGATGCGCTGGATTGTCGGGTCTGCACAATCTGATGTGCTTGCTCGAACGCCATAGGCAAAGGGTTAAAAAAAGCCGCCTGAACCGGCTCTGCCTCTGATGGGATGTACCACTTTGCCAGAAATGGCGCATAATTGCGAAGGAGCCTATTATGACCAATTCTCTTCCACCAGGCAAATCCGTAAAATGGGGCCGGCTTATACTCAGAGGAGGAGTGTCAGTCCTGGTTATTGCAATGGCTTTGCTCTGGTTCGCCATTAAGAACGACCCAGCTTCTATAATAAGGTTTTATTACAGTGTCATATACGCAATAAATATTGGCGACGGGGGCATCCTATCTGGCGTACCATGTACCGCGCCATGTGTCTTTGGAATTCGAGCTGGAGAGACCCAATTTATTCAAGTAATGCCTAAATTAGAGAAAAACGGTATTGCGAGTTCTGTTTGTCTCACAGAACCAAACGTCTCCTGGTACCTTTTTGACTGTGGCGTGGGCAGGCTCAATGTGCAGGTAGATACACAGACACAAATTGTCAATGCAGTTTGGTTCCGCCCAAATGATTCAATTTCCTTAGGAGAGATCATTGAAAAATTTGGGGAACCAAATTATGTAACAGTAGATCAAGAAGGCGCACCCGGCACAATCCATCCGAGATGCTATTGGAATTCGATAAGAATGTTAGTTACCTTGCCTGAGATTTCCGGCAAAACTTACGATATCCAAAAAAAAACTGAAGTGGAGGGTATCCAATTTTCAGATAAAAATTTATTTCGAACCTCTGATAAGGAGTCTGACCCGTATTACAAGCCTTGGGATGGCTATGGCATGTATCAACCGCCAATCGTAACTGTGCCTTCGATACCGATGCCAACCGAAACTTTGATGCCGTAGGTGAGAATGAAATTCTTTTTTGAATGGTTTCGATAAATATCAAGATGCGCCCAAACCCCACAGGACAGTAATGAGGCATAATTACAGCCTATCAAAAGTCAGTAAATTTTTAGTTGGGCGCTTCGGCAAGTTCGAAAAAGTGGTTTTCTCGTCTTGACAAAATAGATAATACGTTCTATTATCCAATAAAGTAGAAATACCATGAAAAAGAAAATCACCATCACGCCAATCCGCGTTGCCGACTTGCTCGCCGAGGGCGAGCGGATGCCGGTCTATGTGCACGTCATCGACCATCCCGATGCGTGTGTGCTGGTCGACACCGGCATGACGGAACTGCACCCGGCGGCGGCCGATCTTGATCCCCGTCTCACTCCACTGAGCCAGCAGGACTTCGACCTCGCGAGTATTGATATCGTCGTCAACACACACCTACACTTCGACCACTGTGGTGGCAACCACCTCTTCGCCGGCAAGCCGATCTATGTTCAGCGTCTGGAGCTCGACGACGCGCGCAGCAAGGAGGACTACACGATTCGAGAGTGGGTAGATGCGCCCGGCGTGCAGTATGTGCCGGTCGACGGCGAGCTCGAACTGCTTCCCGGGCTCCGGCTCGTCCCCGCGCCGGGCCACACAGACGGGATGCAGATGGTCGTCGTCGAGACGGGCGGGCGTCCGGTCATCGTCGGCGGCGACGTGGCGGTGTGGTTCGGCGAGCTCGACGAGCCGCGCACCGAAGGCCAGCTGCGAGTGCTTGCGCTCGACCCCGAGCTGGTCTGGCTCACGCACACGGACGAGCCGTGGCGACCTGGTCATGAGGCTTAATGCTTTTTAGCCGGGCAGGGGTGGAATCTCCGCTCCGGTTCAAGGTGAGGCGTAAGAAGGAAAATTTCCGCAAGAATAACAATCGTTTCATCACTTATTACATTAGAGGTATGACTGACCTATGACAGATAAAAGCAAGGCCACTCAAAACAAAACTTCGGTCAAAGACTACATTGCTTCACTTGATGATGAGCAATCTGTAAAAGATTGCCTTGTGCTGATTGAAATGATGCGACGAATAAGTGGGCATGAGCCAAAGATGTGGAATGTGGGCACTATCGGGTTTGATACCTATCATTACAAATACGACAGCGGGCGCGAAGGCGACGGTCATATTATTGGTTTTTATCCAAGAAAAGGTAAAATCACCGTTTACCTGATGGACGGCACGGCACGCTACACTGGATTGCTGGCTAAGTTAGGGAAACATACGACGACTGGGTATTGTCTCTATATCAAGCGGCTGAGTGATATAGAGCTGCCAATCCTTGAGCAAATCGTGCAAAAGTCTTATGAGAATATAAAGTCCCAAGACGGGCATATACACCGAGTATTATGGCAAACTGAAAAATAGGCCTTTCTGCCGAAACTAATCCCAACTTTTCCCAAGTGAATGAAACTGGCTTTGGGGTTTTTCCTGTTTCGACAGCAAGTCTTGTCCCACCCACCTGCCGCTAACGCACACCGTTAGCCCGCTTAAGGAGCTAATAATGCGACCCCTTCGGTATTCAATCAACGTCACTTTATATGGGTGCTGCGACCATCGTGAAGGAATTGTGGACGAAGACTTGCATCGTCACGCAGCCGAGAACCTCGCCCAGACCGATGCCCTCCTCTTTGGCCGGGTGACTTACGAGATGATGGAGGCCGCCTGGCGCTGGCCAGCAGGCGCGAGGCCTGATTGGGCGGCCGGTTGGACGGAGCCCTTCGCCCGGACAATCGATGCCGCAAAGAAGTACGTCGTGTCGAGCACCCTGGAGCGGGTCGATTGGAATGCGGAGCTCGTGCGCGGGGATCTGGAGAAGGCCGTTCAGCAGCTGAAGCGGGAGTCAGGCAAGGGCCTGTTCGTGGGAGGCATGAAGCTCCCGCTGGCGTTGGCGGAGCTGGGATTAATCGATGAGTACGAGTTCGTGGTGCATCCCAGGCTGGCGGGTCACGGGCCGACGTTGTTCGCGGGGCTATCGAAGCCTATCGACTTGAAGCTCGTGAGCCGGCTGGAGTTCGGCTCGGGGGCGGTGGCGATGCGGTATGAGCCGAGCAGGTAGCAGAAAAATACAAGGTATCTATGAAAAATTCCAACACACACTATCAACGGATCGCAAAAATGACCTTCGCTACCGTTTATCCGCTATATCTGGCAAAGATCGAGAAGAAAGGCAGAACCAAGGAAGAATTGCATCAGGTTATAAAGTGGTTAACAAGTTTCGATCACGAGAAGCTTCAGGAACTAATAGAGGAAAAGGCAACTTTTGAAACATTCTTCCAACAGGCTTCGCTAAACCCGAATGCCCGCCTCATCACGGGTGTAATCTGTGGGTATCGGGTGGAGGAGATTGAGGACCCTTTGACGCAGCGGGTCCGGTATTTGGATAAGCTGGTGGATGAGTTGGCCAAGGGCAGGAAGATGGAGAAGATTCTGCGTGGCTCGTCGGCTGTTTATCGAATCAAAATCTTTGTTGAAAACTAAATACACTGCTTATTTGCAATGTATTTACCCATGATAGGTCAGTAAACCGGCGTAGTTGCAGCGAATCATGGTTCTTTATAATTAATAGGTTTACGCCATATGAATGGCAAATGCCGGACGTTTCCGGACAAAAATGAGAGGAAATGATATGACTCTTAAGCGGATGGACAACGTCGGCATCGTGGTAGAGTCCCTCGATGCCGCCATCTCTTTTTTCGCCGAGATTGGTCTCAAGCTCGAAGGGCGCGCCACGATCGAAGGAGAATGGGCCGGGCGCGTCACCGGACTAGGATCCCAGCGCGTCGAGATCGCCATGATGGTCACCCCCGACGGCCACAGCCGGCTCGAGATCTCGCGATTTCTCACCCCGCCTGTAGTCGCTGATCACCGGAACGCCCCGGTGAACGCGCTTGGTTACCTACGCGTCATGTTCACTGTGGACGATATCGACGAGACGCTCGCCAGGCTCCGGAAGCGCGGGGCGCAGCTCGTCGGCGAAGTGGTCCAGTATGAAGACGCGTATCGGCTCTGCTACATCCGCAGCCCCGAAGGGCTTCTCATCGGGCTCGCCGAGGAGCTCGGGTAAAGCGTTCCTGGATAGGCGCAGAAAGGCACTTGCCTTGCGGCAAGCGAACTGCCGGTTGGGATATATTCATTGGCGTGAAACAACCGATTGGAGCGGAGTGCTAGCCGGCACTCGTGACAGTTCGCAAGCGGAGGCCCGTGATTTTGGTTTTGTCGGGACGCCTGCACAAGTCACAGAGCAGATGCGCAGCTTTATTAATCTAGGCGTTGATTACTTCATGCTTCGCTGCGAAAGCTTCCCCAGGCTTGAGCCATTGGAACTCCTGGCGAATGAAGTTGCTCCGGCTCTGAACAATAGCTAAGCACCTGTGGTACGATAATTAAAGTGCGTTCGATACGAATACAATTCTTATCCTTTGTTCAAAGTAGATTCCTATGGCAAAGAAAATAGTTATTCCCGAGAAATATCGGATTTGGATTGAAGTGCGCAAGCGATACCACCTTTCCGATGCGCAAATCCAGATGGCAAGAGAATTGGGACTCAATCCACACAAATTTGAAATAATTGCAAATAAAAAACAAGAGCCTTGAAAGATTCCCCTGCCCAGTTTATCGAATCAATTAATCTCAAACGGTTTCACAAAAGCCAACCGGATGTCGTTCTAAGCTTAGAAAATATGATTCAGGTCCAGCAAGAAAAGAATGCTCAGATGAAAGCCCGTAAATCAGAGATGAAGGACAATTCAACAAGCAGCGACACTGATACTTCCTCGACTGAACAAGCGAAGCTGTGAAATAAACAAGAAGAACTTCCTGAATTGCAGTGGTGGCTTCCTGAAGACTCGTGAAATCTTCAGGAAGCCTGTATTTATACGGCCTTAGAGGCTCTTCATTTCTTACTCCTCTCCCCATATGGATAATTGGCCAGGAAAAGCACGGTTTCCATGCTTTCCATTTCTTCCACTCGCAGGTTTTATGCCTCCTATCGAATGTTTCCGCAGCCACTCTTCCCAGGTCTGGGATGCTGGTAGCACCGGCACCATGAGCGGGCTGGCTTCCGTTGGGCAGCCAAACGGAGAGTTGGAGACCTGCATTTCATCAGCAAAATGCGTTTGCAGATCTGCCAGCCGTGTGCCGTTGAGCACGTCCCTGGCGAGCTGCGTCAGGAAATCGCCGTCATCTTCAGGGACGATAGCGCCGCCCACCTCATCCCCGAATAGCAGTTGTGCTGCCTTCTCCTTGCGTCCGATCAGAGAGAGAGCTTTGGCTTCCATTGTCGATGAGTAGATCGAGAAGACCGCTTTTACCGGTTGGGATTGGCCCAAACGCCAAACACGTCTGAAACTGTGCCATAATATTTAAAGTGAATATTCGATCTCAAAATACACTACCGTCGAGAAAAGAACCAGGCAGCCAAGTGGAAAGATAAACGGCTGGATTGGATGGCCTGCTGCTTGAGGCTGCTGTCCATGCTCTGGTACTGCTGCCCCTGATCGTCCAACATTTCCAGGGTGACGACTTCCTCTTTGTAACTGGGCAGTGCCAGGTTCAGATCCTTCAGGCTGAGAAAGATGGTCGTATCCAGTAGCCGGCTGACGATGGCCGGGCTGATAACCGGTTGTTCTTTAGCCTGGTTGCGATAGCGCCGGTTGCCGGTGAACACGCCGTCTTCGTCGGCGTCATCGTTCCGTCTTCTGCGGTGGGTGGTTTCCAGCACTCCGTAAAGCAGGGCCCAGCGCTTCTCGTCGTGAAACGCAAAATTGTGTCGCACGCCATGGTTTGACTTCCATGCAGTTTTGTTCGGCGCCTGGAACAATCTCGAGTGAGACGTATAATGAGTAAATGGCAAATATCCTCGCAATACTATCAGTCTCTCGCGTCGTATAGAGCATCATCCTCGGTGCCATGCTGATGCATATCACAGTTAAGGAATATCCATAATATGAACAGAACAATCACCACATATATGGCGACACTCGTCGGACTGATATGCGTCTATTTCATCGTCCGAGTAGTCTTCTTTCCCCAGACAAGAACGGTGAGTAGTGACCTGATCCAGGGTGCACTCATCGGTTTCGGGCTGGCGTTTGTCTCGGCCCA
>JAQTMA010000152.1 GCA_028714615.1 Anaerolineaceae bacterium
TCGCTGAGCTTCTCCGGGAGGGGAACATCGCCGCGCAGGCTGGCTAATTGCCTGTAGAGGAGTGCTGCTCCCCGGTGTTGCGCCAGGCTCTCGGCCAAGCGTGCGGCCCGCCCGGCTGCCAGCCCCCATTGCTGCGGATCGGCCGGGATGCCCTCGAGGTGGTCAAACTGTGAAAGCACGGCTGAGGCAGATTTCGCCCCCCAACCTGGAATACCAGGGTAGCCGTCCGCAGAATCACCCACCAACGCCAGCCAGTCCGGGATGGAGTGCGGGCGTACCCCGAACTTCTCCAGCACACCAACCTCATCGAGCACAATGTCGCGCCGGCGATCCCAGCAGACGATCCGGTTGCCGGAAACAAGCTGCGTCAAATCCTTGTCTGGCGAGCAGATGACGATCTGTTCGACGGTCTTCTCTTCCTTGAAACGCAGGGCAGCGGTGGCCAAAGCATCGTCGGCCTCGAACTCCAGCATGGACCAAACGACGAGCCCCAGCGCCGAAACAGCCTCTTCGGCCAACGGGAATTGGGCGATGAGGTCAGGATCGACGCCTGCACCGGTTTTGTAGCCAGAGAAAAGGACGTTGCGGAAGGACTCGATGACGTGGTCGAAGGCAACCCCGACGTGGGTCGCTTCCGGCTGCGCCAAGAGCATAAGCAGGCTCCTCAACAGGCCGAGGGTCGCCCCGACCTCCCGACCATCCAAAGCCTTCCGCGGAGGAGCGCCGAAGTGGTTGCGGAAAAGCTCGTACGTGCCATCAACCAGGTAGGTTTTCATTAAGATTGTCCTTCCTCGAGCCAACAAACCTAGCTACTCACTAATTCGTTTTTGGAACACTTACACGAAGGCATCTCATTGTATAATATTATTGGCGACTTTCTCCCGGAGAAACCATGGCCTCTCAAATTGCACCATCTCAGATGGAGCGGTACCGTCAAACAGCTCGCGAACGCGAGGAGATTCTGCGAGTCCAACTCGAGGTACGCAAGCAGCGCGCCTGGATCGTCGCCCGGCAAGCAGCGCATATTCTCAAAGAGGAATTTGGCGCAAGCCGGGTGGTTGTGTTTGGCTCACTACTTCACGCAGGGCGTTTTCATCACAGCTCAGATGTTGACCTGGCAGTCTGGGGAATTCAACATTATTTTCGCGCGGTTTCCTGGCTTCTTGATATCGATCCCGAGATTAAGGTTGATCTTGTCCCGGTTGAAGATGCCCGCCCAGGAATTGTAGAAACCATTCAACAAGAGGGGGTAGATTTGTGAGCGAACCGATCGCTTTAGCAGGACGGATTCGCGCCTATCTTGAAGACCTCGAAATGGTCGTTGACCGTTCGGTGTTGTTAAGCACCAAGGCATTACAATCCGGAGACGATGGCTACTGGGATGGAGTCGCTTTGAACTTGCATAGCTTTTATGGCGCAACAGAAAGAATCTTTGAGGACATCGCCCGTACGATCGATGGGAGTGTACCCTCTGGCCCCGATTGGCATCTCGGACTACTGGTTCAGATGTCGACAGAACTAATGGGACGACGCCCTGCGGTTATTTCACTCAAATTACGTGAAGGATTGGATGAATATCGAGGATTCAGACATGTAGTTCGGAATGTATACGCCTTCAATTTTCGGCCTTCCCGGCTGAAAGAGCTTGTCGACACCTTGCCTGGTTGCTTCGATTATTTACAGAACGATTTACGCATCTTCGCCCAATTCCTTGAGTCACTGGCGCCTTCATCGTCAATACAATCAGGGCAACTACCCCACGATTGAATTCCGCCGCACCGTGATCGTTGTCCCCTGTCCCGGTTTCGACTGGATGCTCAAATGCGCCCCGATCAGTTCGGCGCGTTCGTAGAGCCCCAGCAATCCATAATGGCCCTGCCGGGCATACCCATCCGGGGTGAGGGGCAGCACAAATCCATTCCCGTCATCCCGCACGGTCATTTGGAGCCGGTCCTGGCCAAATTCGACCACCAGCCAGGCCTGGCTGGCCCGCGCATGGCGCACGATGTTGCTCAACGCTTCTTGCGCCATCCGGTAGAGCGCCATTTCGACGTCCGGCGCCAGGCGGCATTCCGTCCCGCTGGTGGTCATCTGCACGGTGAGCCCATGGTTTTGCTGGACCTCGCTGGCTAGCATGTTCAAAGAGGCAACCAGTCCCAGGTCCTCCAGGTAGATCGGCCGCAGTCCGCGCACCATGCGGCGTAAATTGACCATCGTCTGCTGCACCAGTTTCTCGACGCCCTCCAGCGAGGTTTGCTCTTGCAGTTTGCCGGTCTTGAGATTGGCCAATTGGATTCTCTGGTTGATCGCAATCAACGCTTGCAGGGTGTCATCGTGAAGCTCGCGCGCCAGGCTGCGGCGCTCATTTTCAACCCCGGCCGTGATCGCGCCGATGTAACTGTGCAAGCTATCCTGGGCCTCTTGTAACCGTTCCGCCATCTCTGCGAGCCGAGACTGGAGGTTTTGGATTTCGGGTACACCTCCGACCGGCTTCCGGATCGACCCAAAATCTCCCTGAGCCAGCTCGCCGGCGCGCGATTCCAACGCTTTCAACGGCTGCACGATCTGGTGCAAGCCGAACCACAAGGCGATGATCATTAGCAAAACGACCGGGACAAGAACCAGGGGGGCCAACTGGGTCGTCTGGAGCAACGGGCCGGCAATGCTTTCCCAGGGCTCCTCCAACACCAGTCCCCAACCCACCCGCTGGATGGGGCTGAACGCGACGACATGCTCGCCCTGGCTGGTCGGGTAATAATTGATGCCACTCTCTCCCCGCAATGCGCTCTCGGATCCGGGGTGCGCCGCTGGATTTTCTTGAGGAACCAGACTCCCGATTTGGTAGATGACCTGGTCCTGGGGGGTGATGACCCAGGCAGCGATCTGGCTGGCGCCGATCATGTCTTTCAGGGTGAGCTGGACGATCACGTCCGGGGAAAAGGCGCCAACCATGAGATCTCCTTGGGGAGTGGGGGCTGCGATGAAGGAGATGAAGGCGTGACGCTTATCGTCAGGAAACACTGGGGAAAATTGAGCGCCGGTTTTGCTCTTTTGAAGAAAACTCACCCAACTTGCCAGGGTGGCGGCGGATTCTCGATCCACCCACCCGGAAACATTCTGGTTCGAGGCGAGCAAGCTGCCGTCTGAAGCAAATAGCGCCACCCCCCGGTCAAAACTGGAGACGGCCACCTGATTGGAATGAACAACATCCGTGAAAGTCTCCCCCGATCGTGAGGCTTCGGCCAGCATCTCGATACTGGCTTCCTGGTGAAAGAAGGATTGGTCCAGGCTGCTGGCGGCGGCTCGCACAGTGTGCAAATCGCGGTCGCCCACCAGCGAGCGCATGGCCTGGTTGTGTAATCCAACGCTCCCAAACGTCACCGCCAATAGTAAAATCGTGAGGGGCAGGACAACCAACACAAACAGTTGCAGCGTCACCCCTTGCCATAGCCGGCGAGAAAATCGCGGTTGGGATGGATCGGCCGGCGGCTGGGTCATTTCGGATCGAGGTGCGCCAGGCTGGGGGAAATCAAGCCAATCGAGACCGCCCGCATGACGGCTTCCGTCCGGCTCGCAGCCTGTAATTTCTCGAAGATACGCGCCAGGTGGTTTTGCACCGTTCGCTCGCTGATCCCGAGTTGCACACCGATGGCTTTATTAGTGAATCCTTTCCCAGCCAGCGTCAGCGCTTCGAGTTCCCGGTGAGTCAACGGCTCCAGGGAAGTATCCGCCGGGCCACCGGCGATCCGCGCCATCAACTTGTGGGTGAGTGAAGCGTCAAGGACGGATTTCCCCAGGTGAACGTCCCGGACGGCCTGGATGATGTCGCGGGGGTCGGCGGTTTTTAACACATAGCCGTTAGCGCCAGCCTGCAGGACGGCTTTGATATAGGGGTCGTCGTCGTACGCGGTCAGAACCAGGAGGCCGACGGAAAGATGCTGACTGCGCGCCCACCGGGTCACGTCGATCCCGCTCTTTTTGGGCATCTGGATATCCAGGACAGCCACATCCGGTAGGTTTTGCTCGATGAGTCGGATCGCTTCTTCGCCGTCGCCCGCCTCGGCGGTGACGACAATCCCTCCGGACTGCTCCAGGAACTGGCGAATGCCGGCCCGCACCACCGCGTGATCATCGGCGAGAAGCACCCGGATCGGGTTGTGGTCATTGTTTTCATTCATGCCTGTATTATACTGATTGTTGAGCCGTTCATCGATGAACATGCCGCAAATTGATTAATCGCGGATGGCGCGCTTATCATTTTTGCAAGGCCGATTATCTGATAAAAGCGGTACAATACGGGCTATAATCTTACTGACTTCTGGCGGCAACCTGTCTCGCGATGGGAGAAATCTCGTTTGATGACACGCCGCTCACGAAAAGTCCGTTCCCCGTTTTCACTCAATTAAGCCCGGTTTCCTTCGGAATGAGACGACGACTTCCTTATTTCACGCCTGCATCTATCGCCTTCACCCTGCTCCTCTTTTTCGGTATAGGGTTCGCCGTCTGGAAAGCCGGTGGTCTTGTCATTAACCCGGGAGCCGTCAGTGCGAAATCTCAAGCGGGCGTCGTTCTCGAAGGCTTTGCTTCCCACGTGGATTTCGAAAAACAATGCGTCCTCTGCCACCAGCCTCTCACGAGTCCCCAGGCAGACTTGTGTTTGGGCTGCCATCAAAGCGTAAAGCGGCAAGTCAACGCCCGCGCCGGTTTCCATGGAAGCCTACCCACTGGCCGGCAGTGCGCCGCCTGTCACCGCGAGCATCAAGGCCGCCAATTCGACCCCACCGGGTTCGCCCTGGCCGGCTTCAACCACACCCAAACCCGCTTTCCGTTGACCGGTAAACACCTGCAGACGGCCTGTGCAGAATGCCATTCTGCCAGCCAGTACCGGAAATCTTCCATTGAATGCGTCGCCTGCCACAGCGACCCGAAAGAGCACACCGGGGTGTTCGAAGCGGCTTGCGCCGCCTGCCACAGCACGGATGCCTGGAAACCCGCTTCGGTGCACGGTGCGGTCTTCGACCATGCCAAGACGGCTTTCCAGCTCACCCGCCACACGCTCGATTACGCCCACCAGCCAATCTCATGCGCGGGCTGCCACCGCACCGGGGTGATTTCTGTCGACCAGCAGGCGACCTGTACGAGCTGCCATACCCAACAAGACCGAGCCTTTATGGAAAAGCACCAGAGCCATTACGGCGCCGACTGTTTGAGTTGCCACGATGGCGTCGACCGCATGGTACCCTTTGAACACGCCAGCTTCTTCCCCCTGGATGGGGCTCACGAGAAAGCAGCTTGCGGTAGCTGCCACGCCGACCAGAAATTCACGGGGACACCCACCGAATGCACCAGGTGCCACGCCGACGCCAAGATGCATGCGGGCGTTTTTGGCAATCAGTGCCAGGCCTGCCACACCACCGCCGCCTGGACGCCCGCTCATCTTTGGCTGCACACCTTTCCGCTCAACCACGGCGGGCAAGGGGAACAAACCTGCCAGACCTGCCACACCAAAACCTATGCGGACTACACCTGCATCAGTTGCCACGATCACCAACCCGATGAGCTCGCAGCCAGCCACGCTCCCCTGGGCATCCCGGCTGCGGATTATCCGAAGTGTGACGTCTGTCACCCAGAAGGGAAGAAGTAACCACCAGTGGAAGCCTCCAAGCCTGGCTTCGTGCGGCGAGTGGTCTGGGGTCTTTGTACCCTGGCAATGCTCCTCTCCTTTGTGGGATTGGGTGCTTTTGTCGTATTAGCAGCGGTAGGTCCCTTCCACAGCGGAGCAGGGACAGCCTATACCGTCCAGCGCTGGGCCGAAGTGGGCATGGTGGAATTGGACCGCAGTCCAGGTGGAAAAGCCCACCACCTGTTGGATATCGCCGCTCGCCGGAACCGCGATTTGATTGTGCAGCTCGGCTCGCCAACCGAGCAGACGGCTTTTGAGGAACTGGAGCAGAGCGTGGGCCAGGCCGTCCAAGCCGTCACCCAGGCGCCCCCCGATGAGGCGCTCACCTTGCGGACCCAATTGCTGACCGTGATGGAAGACGTCCTCATTACCCTGCCGAAGGTGCAATCGATGCCAGCACATGACCCGACCGGCTGGGAGAAGTTCCAGCTTTGGCACGCGGCTGTTCTGCAGCGCGCATTGAATGCCAACTTGCCCCTCGCCAGTCTGACGCAAAGCCAACCCCCTGGCTTGGCGCCTAGCTTGCCGGCTTCCCCGTGGAAGATTGGCCAGCCCACGCCCACGATACAACCGACCGAGAAAGCCATCGCTGCGCATTTCGTATACTTTCCGGCGGACAGTCCAGGCGCCAGGCACGAATTTTACCCGCTCAGCGGGAAGCATCTCGGGCTGGATTGCCAGACCTGCCATACGACTGGCGCTTTTTCCGGCACGCCGGCGCGCTGCAGCGATTGCCATGCGTCGGTGACCCCTGTCCAACATTATCCTGGGAGCTGCGATACCTGTCACGTGAGCGTTGCCTGGAAGGAAATCCACTTCGATCACAAAGCCAATCCGACGACCGACTGTTTAACCTGTCACACCCGCAATGCTCCACCCAACCATTTCCAGGGGCAGTGCTCCTTATGCCATACGATTTCCGCCTGGCTGCCAGCCACCTTCAACCATACGGCGGTGAAAGCGACCAACTGCGTCGCTTGCCACACGGACAAGCGCCCGGTCGACCATTACTCGGGCCAATGCTCATTGTGTCACTCCACCCAAAAGTGGAAGCCGGCGCAGTTCGATCATAAAAGCGCCTCAGCCGATGACTGCGCCAGTTGCCATCAGAAGAACACGCCGGACAATCATTTCAGCGGTGCTTGTTCGGCCTGCCACGCCACAGATGCCTGGAAACCCGCCCACTTTGACCACGCTGCTGCGGGCGCCACGGATTGCCAGACCTGCCACACCGTGCAGCGGCCGGCTGGCCATTACAGCGGCCAATGTTCAGCTTGCCATACCCCGAACGCCTGGAATCCGGCCACTTTCAATCATGCCGCCGCCAGCGCCACGGACTGCGGTACTTGCCATGCAAGCAATACGCCTGCCAACCATTTCACCTGGCAGTGTTCGGAGTGCCATACCCTCAACGGGTGGGTACCTGCCGCCTTCAACCATACCTTCCCGATGGATCACAACGGCGCCGGCGGCCAATGCGCCAACTGTCACAAGGCGAACACAAAGGATTGGGCCTGTACAACCTGCCACGCCCAAAACCAGATCGACTCGAGCCATCAAAGTATCCCGGGCTACGTCAGCAACTGCATGGGATGCCACGCGAATGGCAAGAAACCCGGCGATTAACATCAAGGAAACCCGATGAACATACGAAACATATTCAAACCGGAAGCGACCCGTCACCGGGTCATGACTGACAGCTACATCATGACCAATCAAGCCCTCTGTGTACAATGTGGAATCTGTTCGTTCAACTGCCCACTCAATATTGACATCCGCCACCATGCCTGGTTAGGGAAGCCGGTGAAAGACAGCCGGTGCTTAACCTGCGGAGAGTGTATTGCGCGTTGTCCGCGGGGGAGCCTACGGTTTGAGCAAACGCGACTCAACGCAGACAGTTTCGATTCGCAGGCTGATTGAGATGCGCCGGTATGTCATCATCGGCACCAGCGTGGCGGGGATCGCCGCTGCCCAGGTCATTCACCAGCAAGATGGCAACAGTCCGGTGATCCTCATTGGCGACGATCCGGGCGGCTACTATTCACGGCCTGGCATGGCTTACTACTTGACCGGAGAGATGAACGAAAATTTCTTATTCCCGCTGAGCGACGACCAATTCCAGGAACTGAAGGCGGAGAGGATCGCGGACCACGTCACTCGCATCCATACGGCTGAATACCGGGTGGAATGCCGTTCGGGCCGCAGTTTTCAATTCGACCGGCTGCTCATCGCGACCGGATCAAAAGCCATCCGCCTTCCGGTCCCGGGGATCGATCTGGAAGGGGTGGTAAAGCTGGACGACCTGGAAGATGCCAGGCAGATTCGCAAGCTGGCGCGCAAAGGCCGGACTGCAGTGGTCGTCGGCGGCGGAATTATTGCGTTGGAATTGGTCGAGGGGCTCTTAGCCCAGGGAGTGCGGGTACACCTGTTCCTGCTCGGTGACCGCTTTTGGAATACCGTTTTGGAAGAAACAGAAGCACAAATCGTAGAGGAGCGTTTGAGGAAGGAAGGCGTCGAGATCCACACCCACACTGAGATGATGGAAGTAGTCGGGCGCCGGGGGAAGGTGTCCGAGGTGCTGACCAAAGATGGCCGGCGGTTCAAGGCTGATATCCTGGCCGTTGCAGTCGGGGTCAGGCCGGCCAAAGAACTGGCGGTGGAATGCGGGATCAAAACCGATCGGGGCATCTTCATCAATCCGTGGATGGAGACCAGCCAGGCAGATATCTATGCGGCGGGAGACGTGGCGCAGGTGTTCGACCAGGCCAGCGGGAAATGGGTGGTGGAGAGCTTGTGGGTGACTGCCAATTCCCAGGGGCGCGCGGCCGGGCTGAATATGGCTGGCTTACCGACCCCCTACACACGTGCGCCGGCCATCAACGTCACCCGCATGGCCGGGATGACCACCGCCCTGATCGGCGCAATCGGGCTGGGGGGTGGGGACGACCTGATCAGCATCACCCACGGTGATAGCGAATCCTGGCGCGACAGCCCAGAGGCGATCGTGAGCCGCATCGATTACGACCTCAACCACGTCCGCATCATCATCGGAGAGAAAACGATGATCGGTGCGGTGGTGATGGGCGACCAGGGACTGACCCCCATCCTACGCGATTTGATCCTGAACCAGGTGGATATTTCCCCGATCCGTTCGGAACTGATGGCAGTGAATGCACCCGTTGGAGACCTGGTTAACCGTTTATTGAAACACTCAAGGAATGATGGGAACGATGCGCAGCGGGCGTGAGCTATGGCTATCTCTGGTAGCCATCCTGTTCGTCACCCTGCTCTACGCGTTTGTGACGACAATCCAGGGCGGATTCCCGAGCGCCAATTCCTTCTTCGGCGAAGCGCTGGGTGTGCTGGGATTTGTGCTCATGCTTCTGACAGAGACGCTGTATTCCCTGCGCAAACGCAGTCGTAATGCGCGTTGGGGAAGGATCGCTTCCTGGTTCGAGCTGCACATCTTCACCGGACTGGTGGGCCCATATATGGTGCTGCTGCACTCCTCGTGGAAGTTCAACGGCCTGGCCGGGGTGGTGACGTTACTGATGGTGATCGTGGTTATCAGCGGGTTCGGGGGGCGCTTCATTTATACGGCCGTCCCGCGCAGCGCGGATGGGGTTGTGCTGGATGCGGAGCAGATCGAAAACCAAATCACCGGCATCGAGGAACAATTGCAGTCCTGGCTGGCAAGCCACCCGGGGACAGTGGGAGAGATTCCACGCCGGATTGGCGCAACCTCCGCAAACGGCGGGTCGGGAGCAACCCGGGTCTTGGGGCAGCCTTTCTGGTTTGGCCGCGAAAAATTGGCCTGGTGGCGGGCTATCCGGCACATTGGCGCTCGGGAGCGAGCGCAACTGCGCCAGTTGGAGCGGCTGGTGGAACAAAGGGACCGGCTGCGGCGCCAACTAGGTTCTTTGGCTGCCATGCGCAGGCTGCTGAGCTACTGGTACATCTTCCATATCCCCATCGGACTGGGGCTCTTCATCCTGGCCTTCCTGCACGCAGGCACCGCTATTTACTTTACCATCCTGGCGAAGTAAGTTGGGCAGGGCTGCTGGCCAGGCTAAGCTGGAACGCCCAATCGCTCGCGCGATCCCAGGATG
>JAQTMA010000153.1 GCA_028714615.1 Anaerolineaceae bacterium
TCTCGCTGACGGCGTTGTTGGTCAAGGTGTTGGCTTGGGCGCTCCACCAGCACCCCTGGCTCAACAGCAGTCTGCGGGAGGACGGCATCTACCTGTGGAAGCGCGTGCAGGTGGGGGTGGCGGTGGCTCTGCCCGAGGGGCTCATCGTGCCGGTGGTGCGCGATGCCGACCAAAAGAACCTGGCGCAGATTGCAGCGGAAGTGAAAGACAAGAGCGACCGGGCGCGGACGGGCAGGCTCACCCCTGCCGATGTGGCCGGTGGCACTTTTACACTGTCCAACCTGGGGCCGTATGGGATCGAGGCGTTTACCGCCATCCTGGCCCCTGGCCAGACCGGCATCCTGGCGGTAGGGGCCGCCCAGAAAGAACCGGTTGTGATCGGGGAGAGGGTCGAGATCCGCTCCATGATGCACCTGACCCTAGGCTGCGACCACCGTGTCGCCGACGGTGCGGTAGCGGCTCAGTTCCTGGCCACGCTCCGACAAGCCCTCGAAAATCCAGCCCTCCTGTTGTGGTAGAGACGGCCAATTGAAGAGATGATTCTGGTTGTTGACTTTTTACTATATAAATGCTAAAATATAAGCTGTAGTACAGCTATACAGCAATACATCTTCTTAAAAGCCAAATAATTCCCTGGGTGAGGCAATATGTTCGAAAAAATCCGGCGCCAACCATTATCAGAAAGAATTGCTGGAAAGGTTGAAGAAGAGATTCTTTCTGGGAATTTCTCGATCGGCACCCAAATGCCCTCTGAACCAACCATGGCAAAGCAGTTTGGGGTTAGCCGGAATGTAGTTCGTGAAGCATATAAGATCTTACAGGAACGAGGCTTGCTCGATATCAAAGACGGGAATGGAGCATTCGTTGCTCAGCCAGATACCAACCTAACCAAAAATGCCCTCGGTCGATATATCCGCCTTATCGGGGTCGACTCAGCTCTCGAATCGCTTTATGAAACCCGGATCATTCTAGAAGGCTCAAATGCCCGGTTTGCCGCGTTGAGGGCAACGAAAGAGGAAATCGAAGATTTGGCATTGCACTTACAGCGCATGCATGAGAATATCCAGTTTAGCGATCGGTGGACTGAGGCAGATCTAGATTTCCATATCGCGGTGGCAAAAGCCTCGCATAATCCGTTTCAGGTATTATTGCTTGAGCCACTCGTGGATCAACTACGTGAAGTGATCTGGGAAGGATTTATGGCACCGGGAGCAACCCAAAATGGCCTCTTAGAGCACAAAAAAATGTTGGAATGCATCCAGAGAGGTGATGGAGAGGGTGCCTACCAAGCCATGATAGATCATCTGCACTTCTCTCAAAAAGTATCTAAGAATCGTTGGACAATTGAACACGAAGAAATCGAAGACCGTTAACAACTACTGTTAACGGTCTTTTATTCTTAAACCGGCATATCACCAGCTCACTAGATTAAAGTTCTGAATTTTCCGGCTGGGTGAAACCAGAGGACCCTATCAAAATAGGAGGTGACCTGTCTCATAACCGCGCACGGATGGCAGCTTTTCAGCATCTGATCCAATAGTATCAACACAGTGAGAGGAGAAGCAAAATGAAACGTATGATGTCATTTTTGTTTGGGGCAGTTCTAATCCTGTCGATGGTGTTGGCAGGCTGCCAGCCTGCAACCCCAGCACCTTCAACCCCAGCACCTTCAACCAACCAATCTACTCAGCCTGCCGCAAACCCACCAGCCACGCAAGCCCCGGCTGCAACGGGTCAAAAAGTGATTGGTCTGGTACAGATTGACCTGAGCAACCCCTTCCATATTGGAGAGGTGAACGGGGCCAAGGAAGCCGCCCGCCGGTTGGGCTTCACCCTCAAGGTCACCAGTGGGGAAGGGGATGTCAACAAACAGATCCAGGCGTTCGAGAACCTGGTCAACGAGAAAGTGGACGCGATTGCGGTCAACTTTATCGATGTAAAAGCCTTTGGGCCGGCCATGGCCAAAGCCAAAGCCGCCGGGATCCCGGTGGTGTGCCTGCACAGCCAGACGGATGGCTGCGCGACCATGCTGGGTTTTGACGAGCGCAACACCGGCAAGCTGGCCGGGGAATACTCGGTCAAGATGCTGATTGCCAAAAACGGTGCGCCCAAGGGCAAAGTAGCCAACCTGCAAGGTCTGTTGGGGCAGGGGCTGAACACCGATCGTTCGGGTGGGTGGTCGGATGTGCTCAAGCAGTATCCCGACATCCAGATTGTTGCCCAGGAACCCACCAGCTGGGATCCCAAGAAGGCCGTGGAAGTGACCGAAAACTGGCTGACGGCTTACCCCGATCTCGACCTGATCTACGGGAACAGTGACAGTCTGACCGTGCCGGCCGAGAACTCGATCGAGCAGGCCGGGCGCTTGTGGGACGGCAAACCCGGTACAGTCGGCAAGGGCATCATCCTGACCTCGGTAGATGGGGATGATTTCGCCATGCAGCTGATCCAGCAGGGCAAGATGTCCTCGACCATTCTGCTAGGGCCGGAATACTCGGGTTTCTGGAAAGCCTGGGTTCCCTTCCAGATTGCCATGGGACAGAAAGTCGATCCCCAGGTGTTGATCAAAGGCACCTTGATTAATGCCGACAACGTGGCCGCTGCTCTCAAGCTGGCTGGCGACATGAAAAACAACCTCACCACTTTCGCCTTCGAGAAGCAACTGTCCGATATCGTCACTAGTTACATGGGGACTACTGGTCAGGCGGCAACCCAGCCGGCAGTATCTCCAACAGGCAAGAAGGCCTCTGACATCACTGTTGGTCTGGTACAGATTGACCTGAGCAACCCCTTCCATATTGGAGAGGTGAACGGGGCCAAGGAAGCCGCCCGCCGGTTGGGCTTCACCCTCAAGGTCACCAGTGGGGAAGGGGATGTCAACAAACAGATCCAGGCGTTCGAGAACCTGGTCAACGAGAAAGTGGACGCGATTGCGGTCAACTTTATCGATGTAAAAGCCTTTGGGCCGGCCATGGCCAAAGCCAAAGCCGCCGGGATCCCGGTGGTGTGCCTGCACAGCCAGACGGATGGCTGCGCGACCATGCTGGGTTTTGACGAGCGCAACACCGGCAAGCTGGCCGGGGAATACTCGGTCAAGATGCTGATTGCCAAAAACGGTGCGCCCAAGGGCAAAGTAGCCAACCTGCAAGGTCTGTTGGGGCAGGGGCTGAACACCGATCGTTCGGGTGGGTGGTCGGATGTGCTCAAGCAGTATCCCGACATCCAGATTGTTGCCCAGGAACCCACCAGCTGGGATCCCAAGAAGGCCGTGGAAGTGACCGAAAACTGGCTGACGGCTTACCCCGATCTCGACCTGATCTACGGGAACAGTGACAGTCTGACCGTGCCGGCCGAGAACTCGATCGAGCAGGCCGGGCGCTTGTGGGACGGCAAACCCGGTACAGTCGGCAAGGGCATCATCCTGACCTCGGTAGATGGGGATGATTTCGCCATGCAGCTGATCCAGCAGGGCAAGATGTCCTCGACCATTCTGCTAGGGCCGGAATACTCGGGTTTCTGGAAAGCCTGGGTTCCCTTCCAGATTGCCATGGGACAGAAAGTCGATCCCCAGGTGTTGATCAAAGGCACCTTGATTAATGCCGACAACGTGGCCGCTGCTCTCAAGCTGGCTGGCGACATGAAAAACAACCTCACCACCTTCCCCTTCGAGAAGCAACTGTCCGATATCGTTGCCCAATACCTGAAATAGGAATAGGTGATTTTTGGGGGCAGGGCAACGGCCCTGCCCCTATCCAGTTGTTCGGCTTTGTGTCAATCAATTCGATATCGTATAACGGTTGTATCAGCAGTGTAGACCATATCTATTCGTGTAAAGAAAACAACGTGCGTATCCTCGGTAGTATTTGTTCAATCCACTCTGAATGGGATGTAAGAACATGAACGTAAGATATGAAGAGGAACTACCCATCCTCGAGATGCAAGACATCAGCAAACGGTTCCCTGGGGTACTTGCGTTGGATAAGGCAAATTTGAGCATCCGGCGCGGCGAAATCCATTCCCTCATTGGTCAGAATGGGGCTGGGAAATCGACAATGATGAAGATTCTAGCCGGTATGTACACCTCAGACGACGGTGTAATCAGGTTGGATGGCCAGGCTGTCTCCTTCAAACATCCCCGTGAGGCACTCCATAAAGGGATCGTTACGGTATACCAGGAACTGAGC
This sequence comes from Anaerolineaceae bacterium, assembly GCA_028714615.1. The sequence goes on from JAQTMA010000153.1 coordinate 4,185, forward strand.
TTGCTCCCGAACCTAACCGTAGCTGAGAACATGTTTCTGGGCCGTGAACTGGGCAACCGCTTGATCGTCGACAATTTGTCGATCCGAAACAGATCAATAGCGATTCTGGACGAATTAGGCATCCACAACATCGATGTGGATGCCAATGTCGCAACTATTCCCCTGGCGAACCGGCATCTGATTGAAATTGCTAAAGCATTATCGCATGATCTAAAAGTGCTCATCCTGGATGAGCCAACCGCACCATTGACGAACGACGATACCATACATCTTTTTGAAATTCTCAAGAGAATTCGCGATAAGGGTGTATCGATCATATTTATCACCCATCGCTTAAAAGAAGTTTTAACGTACTGCGATCGGGGGACAATCCTACGCAACGGTCAAACGATTAAGACGATTGAAATCGGTTCCGTTACCGAAAACGACATCATCGAACTGATGATCGGCCAGCAATTGGAAAGCTTCTACCGGCCTGTCGATAGGGCGCAGGATCACCCAAGCGAGATTGCGTTGGAGGTAAGCCACCTGAACGTGGGGAAGAAAATCCAGGACGTGAGTTTTAATGTTACGAAGGGAGAAATTATCGGCATCACCGGACTTCTGGGCGCAGGGCAGAATGAACTGGTACGCGCACTGTTCGGGATCCAGGAAGATTGCTCTGGCTTGATCCAACGTAACGGCCGGACTATTCAGATCAACAACCCGAGAGAAGCCGTCGACAATGGCATTTGCCTTCTGACTGAAAACCGTAAAGAAGAGGGCTTGTTCCTGGAAATGACCGTCAAGGAAAATATTACCCTCCCATCGATTTCGAGTTTTCAACGTTCGAAATTTATTCCTCTGATCGACCAAACCAAAGAACAACAATCCGCCCAAGAATTTGTCGATAAAGTAGACATCGTCCTGCGCTCGCAAAAATCAAAAATCAGGACTTTGAGCGGCGGCAACCAGCAGAAATCCATTGTTGCACGCTGGCTCTTGCGCGACTTAGAAGTCTTACTCTTCATTGAGCCCACTCGCGGGATCGATGTAGGTGCGAAAGCTGAAATTTACCGCCTACTTAGCTCTCTGGCAGCGCAGGGTAAAGCAATCGTTGTGGTTTCCACCGACCACATCGAGATCCTTGGCATATCGGATCGGATTTTTGTCATGTATCAGGGAAAGATCAGAAAAATCTTTACTCAAGAGGGTGTGACCGAAGAGTTGCTCCTTTCTGAAATCCAAGGCGGTAACAGCTATGAATAATCCAACGGAGCTGCATCCACGTGCTTCAAGCGGCCGAAAAGGCGACCGGGTAATCAACTCGGGTGAGATGCTCGGCGCTTTCTTTAGCACGTACGGAACGGTATTGATTATCCTGGTTTTGGGAGTCGTTTTTGGCCTAACGGCACCCCGCTTCCTCCTGCTCCAGAATATCGTCAATATTTTCAAACAGATCTCGGTCGTGGCCATCATTTCAATCGGCATGCTGATGGTGGTCCTACTGGGTGGAATCGATCTTTCCGTCGGCTCCTCAGCACTCCTTAGCGGAGTGGTGACCATGTTCCTGATCAACCATGGTTACCTGCCGACCGGTTGGGCCATTTTGGCTGGCTTGCTTTCAGCCTGTCTGGTCGGTTTGGTCAACGGACTCATGATCGAGGTCGTCCATATCAGTTCGATCATTGTGACCCTGGGGACCATGATCGCCTTCCGCGGTCTTGCACAGACTATTTTGTGGATTGATAACGCCTGGCTATGGGTGAAAGATCCGGTCTTGACCTTCCTGGTCCAGAAAACCGTCGGTTTTCTCCCTGTACTGGTCATTTTCATGCTCATCCTGTATGCGATCTTCATCGTAATTTTGCAGCATACCAGCTTTGGACGCTACTTGTATGCCATCGGTGGAAACCAGCGCGCCGCTACGTTGTCCGGTCTCCCGGTAGTGCGAACTAAGATTCTGGCGTACGTGTTGTGTGGATTGACAGGCGGCATTGGCGGATTGGTGCTGGTCGCGCGCTTGGCTGCGGTCAGCCCCCAGGTCGGAAATAACATACAGTTTGATGTTATCACCGCGGTGGTGTTAGGCGGTGCCAGCCTATCCGGCGGCGCAGGTCGGTTGGAGAAAACGCTGCTTGGGGCGGTGATTGCCGGGATGATCCTCAACTACCTGACCATTAAAGGCATCCCTGGGGAATATCAGAGCGCAGTCAACGGGATTATCATCTTGGTTGCAGTGATTCTGGACCGCCTCAGTAAACTCAAAGGCTAATACCCTATATATCCACCTAGGTCTTGAATTACCCAATCTGGTCTTCCACTTAACGCATCAACGATCGAAGAATTAGAGAGTGTCAACCATGCTAGGAAAAAACAACTTCACTACTCGCCAGAGAATTGGGAAAATTTTACAAGACTTTGGGCTTGTATTAATGGCGGTGATCCTGGTAGCTGTCTTTGCCGAGCTCAACCACCATTTTCTCACCTTGGATAATTTTCTCACCATTTTCGAGCAAAATGCTGCTCTGGCGATCGTCGCAGTCGGGGTCACCTTTACAATTATTGCGGGCCAGTTTGACCTGTCGACCGGTTCTGTCGTTGCATTAGCGAGTGTCATCCTGGCGGTGGTTTACCAGGCAACCAATAACATCGGTTTGAGCTTGATGGGTGCACTGGGTGCAGCTCTCGCCTGCGGCCTCATCAATGGTATTTTGCTCTCGTACATGGGGATCAATTCGGTCATCGTGACCCTCGCTGCCATGATATGGGCACGGGGAATAGCACTCGGTATTACCAAAGGCGATTCACTCCCGTTTACTAGTCCATTTATCGATTTTATGAACAACCGCTCGATTCTCGGCCTTTCTCCGATCCTGATTGTTATCATTCTGGCATACATCATCGGTTGGGTTGCCTTGAACCTCACCCGCCTGGGCCGCTATACGTATGCGATCGGTGGAGATGTCGAGGCGACCAAGCAAGCAGGGGTGGATACCAACCTGTATAAGCTCTTCATTTTCATCTTGAGTGGATTCATGGTCTGGTTATCTACAATCGTGACGACCGCTCGTATGTCAGCCGGCGCGCCCAATGCTGTGTATGGGCTTGAATTTGACGCCATTGTTGCGGTCATCATTGGCGGTAGCAGTATGACGGGTGGTGAGGGCTCGCTTTGGAAAACGATCGTGGGCGTGGTCTTTATCTCAATTTTAAATAATGGTCTGAGCACGATGGGGATGCGTGATTCTGCGTTTTACCTCTATAAAGGAGCGATCATCTTGGTCGCATTATTATTTGAAGTTCTGAGCCGCCAGTTGATGCGCACAAACCCCAATATTGTCGTTGAAAAACCAGTTCCACAGGAATAGCGACGGCTGAATTTCCCCTCTTTCGGAACGATTGCTGGGACGGGTTTGAGGAAACTGGAGCTCACTTGAATTTGGAGATGACCTATGGAAGACACTTATGGACATACCCCTACTCAGAAAGCATTTGACCTGGCGGATGTTTATGGGATTGGTTACGACCAAGATCGCGCCAGCCGAAAACCTCTCAAACTCGGAATCATCGGGGCCGGGCCGGTTGTACAATCCAAACACTGGCCAGCTGTCAAACGCCTCCAAACGATCTGGGAACCAGTAGAAGTAACTGCTTTCGCTTTGCGTACGGAGGAACAGGCTCGCAAGGTTGAGCGGGTATTCGGTGGAAAATGGTATCAAGATTACAGAATAATGCTCGACCAGGAAGAATTGCATGGTGTACTCGTATGCAGCTCGGATAATGTCCACGCCGAGCATGCTCTGGCATGCATTGAACGGGATATCCCGGTGCTGATTGAAAAACCGATCACCCGATCCCTAACCGACGCTCAAAATATCTGTCGGATGGCTGATGAGAAAGGCGTACCGGTCATGACGGTTGCGAACAAGCGCTATTCGCCGCCGTACCGCCGAGCTAAGAAATTCGTCAGCGAAGGCCCGGTGTCAAACCCGGCGATGTATGTCGGAAAATTCAATCTCGGTTACGACTATGTAGATATTTTCGAGTCGGGCACAATCCATATTTTTGATATAACCCGCTTTCTCATGGGAGATGTCCGGACCGTTCGATGCATCGGAGTAGATAAATACCATCATTGCGTACGGAAATTTCCGATTGATAATGCCATCTCGCAACTTGAATTCCTAACCGGCGCGGTTGGCACTGTCTATACCAGCTCCAGTGCGTTGAGCTTCAAGCCGTGGGAGCGAGTCGAAGTCTACGGCGATCACGCCTGGCTGGATGTAGATGACCAGTATAAGCTCACTTTGCATGCAAGCGAAATGGAAGGGTCGCAGTATTGGACACCCATTTTTCCGAACACACTCATCTTTGATGAGGAATTCGGTGGTTTCACTGGCTTGCTGGAAAACTTTCTTCAGGTGATTCGCGGGACCGAAAACCCGATCGTCACCGGCTGGGATGGATACCGGGCGTACGAAATTCTGGTCGCAAGCGAACTGTCGCTGGCACGCAAAGGTGCCGTGATCGAACTCCCCCTCGATCCGGCGAGCGCCGATCAAGAAGCACTAGCCTGGTTACATGCGAACGGTTGGACCGGTAAATGAAAAGAGAGAGGACCGTCCAGATATGAAAATAACGAAGTATGAGACGTTTTTAGCCAATGCAGGCCTGCGCAATTATCTCTTTATCCGTTTAACCACCGACACAGGTCTAACCGGAATCGGTGAAGCATCCCTTGAATGGCAAGAGAAAACGGTCGAGACCATCTGCCATGAGTGGGTACTCGACCGGGTTCTCAACCGGGATCCGTTTGATATCGAATCTGTGATCGGGGGAATGATCCGCGATCAATACCAAGGTGGATCGACGGTGATGACAGCCATTAGCGGTGTTGAGCTGGCGATGTGGGATTTGGTTGGCAAAGCCTGCGGTCAACCGGTTTATAAGTTGATCGGTGGGCGCTGTCAACCGAACATTCCGGCTTATGCCAACGGTTGGTACGGGGGCGCACGTACTCCAAAAGAATACGCCGAGCGGGCTGTTGACACTGTGCAGCGCGGTTACCAGGGCATGAAGTTTGATCCCTTCGGTACTGCTTGGAAAAAGATGTCTCTGGATGAGATGGATGAAGGCGAAGCATTGGTCGCAGCCGTCCGTGAAGCCGTCGGCCCCCGGGTAAAACTGATGGTGGAATTTCATGGTCGCCTATCGGCGACCACTGCAATGGCGATGATCAACCGGTTGGCGAAGTACGACCCAGCCTGGTGTGAAGAACCGGTACCGCCCGAAGAAATTGGCTTGCTGAACCTGGTGAAACAGAACACGAAAAGCATCATCTCATCCGGTGAGCGATTATATACGGTCGCTGATTTTTATAGAATGATCTCGTTGAGAGCAGTGGACGTGCTTCAACCGGATATTGCTCATTGCGGTGGGCTGCTGGTAAGTAAAAAAGTGGCCGCTATGGCAGCTGCTCAGGACATCACCATCGCGCCGCATTGTTCGGTGGGTCCGG
>JAQTMA010000154.1:0-2242 GCA_028714615.1 Anaerolineaceae bacterium
ACCAGGTCGAATTGTAGTGGATGTGAACTGACCGGACGGACTAAACCCGAAACTTGAATTACTCCCCCCTTCACCGATTGGCCGGCAGCAGGCTGGCTGAAGACGAATGGGGAGGATTGGTCGCCAGGGAGGTTAATCTCCGGCTCGCCGACCGAAAGCAGAATCAGGTTTACCGAAGCGAGGGCGGTGATGCGGGCGTCTGTGTCCGTTACAGAGACCTGCAGGCGGGCGGTGGCTGCCACGCGAGGGATTTCGAATTCCAACTTTAGGGCGACACCCACGCGCTGCCCACGCGGAGAATTGTAAGCTATTACCTGGCGTGAGATAGCCTGGCCGTCTTCTCCGATGAGATCGATATGCACCTGGCCGCCAGGCCCTGGGATAGCGGATGCCTCCAGGGAGATCGGGGAAGTCACCTTGGACAGGGATCCCGGTTTCATAATGCGGATATCAGCGAGCGGAATGCGGGGTGTTGGCGAGGACGCCGGGGTATTTTCGGGGACGGTTGTGTCGGTTGGCAGGGCGGTACTGGCTACGGGTGTCGTCGTTTCCGTTGTTGTACCGGCCGGGAAAGATGTTTGTGTTGCGGAAGGGATGATCTGAGACGGCTGTGGAGCAATCGTCCAGGTTGCAGTGGGAGCAGCGGCCTGCGTTTGCAGAATGACTGCGACGGTTTTTGCCGCGGCGGTACCCGCCTGAAGGTGGATACCGCCGGTTTGCGGCTTCGGAGAGCAGGCTCCTACGAACAGGGTTACTGCTGTGAAAAGCACCCAAGTAAACAACCAACGCCGGTAAACCTGGCGCAGCCATGTACAGCTCATCTACCCGCCGGCATACTTTTTGATTGTAGCCAATAACACGCTCAGGCTGACAGGCTTTGCGATGTACTCTTGCGCGCCGGCTGCTTTAGCCCGGTCGCCATCATCCAAGGCAGCGCCGGCTGAGAGGATCACCACAGGAATTGCAGCCAAGGTGGGGTTCGCCCGTAGCTGGGTCAGAACGTCCAGCCCGTCCATATCCGGCATCATCATGTCCATCATAATCAGGTCCGGTTGCACCCGGGTGACCTGATCAAGAACAGCTTGACCGGTTTCGATCAGTACCGGTTGGTGGCCGAGCAACTGCGCTGCCTTACCGAGGATCTGTAAGGTGATTGGATCGTCGTCAACAAAAAAGATTTGCGCCATGCGCTCCCTTTGGCTGGTGATTGGTCAGGCTACTTTCCAGCGCAGCGGTTCACCGCGAAGAGCGGCCAAAACCTCGTTGGATATATCTGCTGCAGCCCGTTGTTGCGCTTCGACTGTTTGGGCGCCGATGTGGGGAGTGCAGATGACGCGGGGGTGCGAAACCAGAGGGGTGAGGCCGGGCGGTTCTGTCCCAAAGACATCCAGGCCCGCCCCGGCGACTTTTCCGGAATCCAGGGCGGCGGTCAGGGCTGCTTCATCAATGACGCCACCGCGCGCTGTGCATACGATCCGGACGCCGTCCTTCATTTTGTAGAATGCTTCAGCGTTGATTATCCCGCGAGTTTGATCGTTCAAGGGAACATGTAAGCTTATGATATCAGCCTGGGCGAACAGCTCATCCAGGGTCACTGGTTCAGCGCCACGCTCGCGAATCGCATCAGATGGTAAGAGTGGGTCGTAGCCGAGCACCTTCATATCAAAAGCCGCTGCCCGGCGTCCGACGGCTGCCCCGATGCGACCGTAACCGATAATGCCAAGCTTTTTGCCAAACAGCTCGGCGCCTTCCAATTCTTTCTTCAACCACTTCCCCGCCTTCATGCCTGCATCCCCGCGCGGGATATCGCGCACAAGCGAGAGCATTAAACCAAGGGTGAGCTCAGCCACAGCCAGAGTGGTGGCGATGGGGGCGTTGACGACGGCAACTTTGCAATCGCGGGCAGTTTTGAGATCGATATTATCCACGCCCACACCTGAGCGGCCCACGACTTTTAAATTGGAAGCCGCTCCGAAAACCGCTTGATTGACTTTGGTACGTCCACGAACAATCAGGGCATCGTACTCAGCAATGATTTTCAACAGATCATCTGGGGTAATGCCGGGGCGATCGTCCACTTGAGCCGCCTCGCGCAGGATCGTCTGGCCATTCTGTTCCAGACCATCGGTGAGCAAGATTTTCCAAGCAGTCATGCAATTACTCCTTTTTGGGAAAATTGAGTAGCGAGAGGAAGGGCAGAATTCCGCCCTTCCTCTTATTTTACCTCATTTCTTCTGGGTCA
>JAQTMA010000154.1:2342-9681 GCA_028714615.1 Anaerolineaceae bacterium
AGCGCTTTTCGCAGGCCGATCTCACGCGTGCGCTCGGTTACGGAAACCAGCATAATGTTCATGATGCCAATCCCGCCGACCAGGAGGGAAATGGCGGCAATCCCGCCAAGGAAAATGGTCAGCACACCGGTGATGGTCTTGGCGGTGGCGACAAAATCTTGCTGGCTGAATACACTGAAATCGTCTGCACCCAGATCCGTGCGGTGGCGCTGCCTTAAGATCTGAGTAACCTGCTCGGTTGCTTGCAGCACCTGTTCGGGAGCGGTGACCTGCACCAGGATCAAATCGACCTTATCGCGGGTGCTGCGGTGGATGAGACGAGCCTGGGCGGTGGTCATTGGTACGAGCACCTGATTATCCTGGCTGCCAAACGAACTACCGCCCTTCGGTGCGAGCACACCTTGAACGCGGAATGGCTGGCCTTCGATGCGAAAGGTCAGGCCGATCAATCCGAGGCGGGCGTGGAAGATTTTGTCGGCGACATCCACGCCGATCAAGGCGACCGAGGCGTTTTCCAGCATCTGTTCGGGTGTGATGGCGTCGCCCTCCAAAAGGACTTCGTTGCGTACCGGGATGTACGTGGGGGTGATGCCGATGATGGAGGCGGTGGTCTGGTCGCCTCCGTACGTAATCACGCCGTTGCTCTGCAGCATGGGAGCTACTGATTTGATGGAAGGGGCAACGAATGGATCGCCGAGGGCGTCGGCATCCGCCAGGGTGAGGGGTTTGGGATTGCGGACGGTTTCACCAGTGCTACCCGAAAACACGAACAACAGATTTGTGCCGATGCCGCTGATGGAACCGGTGATGGTGTTCTGCGCCCCCTGACCGACCGCCAGCATGGCAATCACCGCGCCGACGCCGATGACGATTCCCAGGATGGTCAAACCCGAGCGGAGTTTGTTGGCGGTCAGCGATTCAATGGCTTCGATAATGGCTTGCCCGAGGTTCATGGCTGGGACTCCAGGATGCCGTCGCGCAGACGCAGCACGCGCTGGGTCTGCGCTGCGATGGTCGGATCGTGGGTGACAATAATCACCGTCGTCTGGCTATCGCGGTTAAGGTTCAAGAGCAGTTCCATGATCTCCTTCCCTGAACGCGAGTCCAGGTTACCGGTTGGCTCGTCAGCCATCAAGATAGAGGGATGGTTAACCAAGGCGCGAGCGATAGCAACGCGCTGCTGCTGCCCCCCTGAGAGTTCAGGTGGGCGATGAGTCACCCGGTCACCCAGGCCGACCATTTCCAAGGCTTCGCGAGCGCGGTCCCTGCGCCCATTGGATACGCCTGCATAGCGTAAGGGTAATTCCACGTTGGCCAGGGCGGTGGCGCGGGGGAGCAGGTTGAAGCTCTGAAAAACAAAGCCCACCTGATGGTTGCGCACCTCAGCGAGTTCATCGTCCCCCATATTAGAGACCAATTTCGAGTCCAGAAAATACTTTCCACCGGTAGGACGATCGAGGCAACCCAGGATGTTCATCAGGGTCGATTTCCCTGATCCTGATGGGCCCATGATCGAGAGCATCTCGCCGCGCGGGATGGTGAAAGAGACTCCGTCAAGGGCATGAACCGCGATATCTCCCATCTTGTAAACCTTGGTCAGGTTTTCAGCCTGGATAACGTTTTCGACCACGGTTAGCCCCCTCGCATGAAGCCAGGACCGGGGTTGGTGTCCAGCGGTGGGTTGAGAATGATGTCATCACCGGCTTTGATATCGCCAGAAATAACCTGTGAATTTGTTTCGGAGGTAGCCCCGAGTTTAACCTGGATGCTTACCGGGCTCCCGTTGCGCAAGAGATAGACGATGCGCTGGCCATCCCGTAAACGGATCGCGCGATTCGGAACCTGTAGCACGTCCTTGAGCTGAGTGACCACCACGTTTACGGCCGCAGTCATCCCTGGAAGGACGCTATCGTCGTGGTCTGTGATCTCAACGGTCACCATATAATTCACCACGCCTTGTGTGGTGGCGCCTGTTTTGGCGACCTGCACGACCTTGCCATTGTAAAGTTTACCCAGAATGGCATCAAAAGACATGGTCACGAGCTGGCCTTCCGTTACCCGGTTGATATCAACTTCCGTAACAGGTACGTCAACCAGCAGGTGGGAGAGGTCCTCGATCCGGATTGACTGATTTGGACTGGCGGCGCCGGCGGCCGAAAGTGAAGCCGCCCCGATCACGTCTCCCGGTTTCATGTGGAGATCCGTGATCGTGCCGGTGAACGGAGCGGTCAGTCGAGTCAGGTTGGTGGTGGCCAGGATGGCGTCGACGTGCGCCTGTGCAGCAGCAATGTCGCTCGGATCAGGACCGTGCTTCAGGCGGTCCCATTCGCGTTGAGCATCCTCCAGTTTCGCTTTTGCCACAGCGAGTTGCGAATCGGCTTCAGCCAGATCGGCTGGTGTGGCTTTTCCCGTGAGCCAGTTGTAGTTGGCCAAAGCCTGGTCGCGTTTCATTTGAGCGCTGGTGAGTTGGCTCAACACCTGAAGACGCAGCAGGTTATCGACAGGGAGAGCTTTTACTTTATCCCAGGCATCTTCAGCGGTGGCTGCGCTCGATAAGGCCAGTTGGTAATTCGACCAGGCGTTATCGATGTTTGTCTGGCTGGCGCGCGGATATTTCATCCCTTCGCGGTGATTCTTGGCCTTATCGTAGGCATCCTGAGCCTGAGTCAAAGTCAGTTGGGCCTGCGCCTGCGCCGTCTGGGAAGTCGTCAGATTATCCAGGGAGCGTTTTGCATTCACCAAATCTGCCTGGGCTAAAATGATATTCTGGGGGAGAGATGTCGGATCAAGAGAAGCGATCACCTGGTCAGGGTGGACGAGGTCGCCTTCCTGAAAGTTGACCTTTTGGATGATGCCGGTGGTTTGCCAGCTTAAGACAGCAGATTGGTTCGCATGGACGGTACCCGTGGCGCCGACGGTAGCGGTCAAGTTACCGCGTTGTGCTTTCACGGTTTCGAAACTACCCTGTCGAGCAGCCTGTGCTTTTTGATACTGTTGGAAGGCGAAGTATCCGCCGAGGGCGAGGATAACAACGATCCCTGCGATGATGAATTTCTTCATGCGAAACTACCCTGCTCTTTCTATTACGGAATTCCGTGATTATTGCGATATAGTCATAATCCGAGGCACTCAGCGCTGGGTCGGGGCTGTGTACCTGTAGATCCAGCCTTATCCCCCCAGGGATTGCAGCGGAACCGGGGTGAAGACCAACAAGAAAATGATCAAAGCCAGGAGAGCCATGGCCTTCCGCGCCGGGTTTAATGGCGTAATCTGATCGAGAGGTTCGGCATAACTGCGCCCAACCAAAAAGAAAATTAGGGCAGCCCACAGCCACCACCCATTCCAAACAAAGCCTAGCAACACCAAAACCAACAGGATGAAGGGCAACGTCCGGCGCGCCTTCTGAGTGCCTAACAAGACGTAGAGCATATGGCCTCCATCCAATTGCCCAGCCGGGATCAGGTTCAAGGCGGTTACAAGCAACCCGGCCCATCCAGCCCAGGCGATGGGATGCAAGATCACATCCAGGCCACCGATTGGGAGGGGCCGGCCTGTGAAAAAGTATTGGACATAATAAACAATGGGGGGCAATCCGCCAAAACTGGCCGGCGATGGCAACCACTGGTGGAATACCAGGAACTTGGAAAGCAGGTACAGTACCGAGTTGCCTTCCAGGTTGGTAATCATGCCGGATGCTGTGGGAACCGTCAGAGGACCCACCTGCGAGAGCGAGAGGCCAATGAGGAGCACAGGAATTGCAACGAGTAAGCCAGCCAGGGGACCAGCCAGACCGATATCCAGCAGAATCCTACGGTTTTTTGGGGGCTCTTTCATATTGATGAAAGCGCCCATCGTGCCAAAATAGCTGAAAGGAAATGGGATGAAGTAAGGCGGCGATACCTGGGCGTTGTGGAAGCGGCCGACCAGGTAATGACCGAACTCGTGGGCTGTCAGGATCAACATCAAGCTGACGGCAAAGGGCCAGCCGGTGAGAAGCCAGGCGAGGATGCCCGGAATGCTCATATCGGTAGGAGTTGAGGTGGCAGAATACAAGGCTCCGGTCAGGAGAACGCTCGCCAGGGTCAGCGCGAAAAGCACTACGTTGATCCAGGGATTGGAAGGCCGCACAACCGGCAGGCTGTCGACCAGCAGGATGACCTGCTCGCCTTTCTCCTTACGGAAGAGCGGCATGAGGTGGTGGGGTTTGAGTTGCTCTGAAAGCGCCTGGTAGGCAGCGGAAGAATCTTCGTCCCGCAGCCGCCCGGAATAGCGCACTATGTAGGCTTCTTTCCCTTTACTTCCAAAGGTCATGGAGTCGATAATAAAAAATCGCTCGACGAGATGGTCGAGGATCACGGACTGTCCTGTGTTTTCCATCAGAATTCCCCAGCCTATACACTAACAGGCGGGAGTGGATGGGGGTCGAACCCACCGCGGCCCGCAACGCGACCCGCCACCGGTTTTGAAGACCGGGAGATCCACCGGGACCTTACCACCCCCGATATCAATATTGATGATTTAAGTTGATATTATACCCGTTGGGAGGATGAGTTGGTAGGGGTAATTCGGATAACCCTTGCGGAGGCATAGGGTAATCCCTATCTAGCAGTAATTACAAAAAGGATGTATTAATTAGTTCGGAAATTCTCAAATCAACCTCTTGTATTTTTCGAGATTGCTACTATACTAGACGGCTGTGTACAGGCACGTCCTGTTTTTTCAAAAAATTGGAGGAAAAACCCGAAATGGACGAGATTACGCTGAAAGATAAAGAACAGCAAGAAAGCGACAAGCCTCCCAGTATTACACCGCGGCCGGCAAGACCATGGCGCGTGGCTGTAATCGCCAATGTCAAGGGGGACTCTTCACACCCAACAAATGGCCCAGCCGACGCCGGCGCGGAATTCGATAAACAGGAAACCATCCAGGCCATTCAGGCCGCGATCGAATCAGACGGACACACAACCGTCTTCCTCCCAGCGGATACCAATTTACCTCAACGCCTTAGCGATATCTGCCCCGACATCTGTTTTAATATATCGGAGGGCATGGGCGGGGATGGACGCGAAGCTCAAGTACCAGCGCTGCTGGAGATGTTACATATTCCATACACGGCATCACGGGTGCTGGCAAATGCGATTGCCTTAGACAAAACCATGACCAAACGGGTATGGCGGGATATGGGTCTGCCCATTGCTGAATTTCAAGAATTCAGCGCGGTGGATGAGCCAATTTCACCCGAACTGCGCTTTCCTTTGTTCGTCAAGCCAGCTCGTGAAGGCACCGGGATGGGGATGGACGCAGGCGCAATCGTTCAAAACGTGAAGCAACTCCGGCAGCGGGTGGCGTGGGTTATCCGGAGCTATTGCCAACCTGCCCTGGTAGAAGAATATCTGCCTGGACGCGAATTCACGGTGGGAGTGCTGGGGCGAAAAGGCGCCAACCAGTTCACCATGCGTCCGGATCTGTACGCACCAGACGGCTTCCACCGCTTCCCGATCCTGGAAGTTGACACGGATGACTCGGTCACCCCCGGTGTGTATGGGCACCATGCCAAGACGCTTGGGTTCGAGGATCAGGGTGTGCCGAAGTTCATCTGCCCGGCTTCTGTTGAAGCGGAGCTGGCAGTGGAACTGCACGAGTTAGCGATCCGGGGTCACCAGGCGATTGGCGCTCTGGATGTATCGCGTATCGATTTCCGCCTGGATTGCCAGGATCGCCCACGCCTGTTAGAGATCAACTCACTGCCGGGCCTTTCACCTGGGTTCTCCGACCTGTGCGTGATCGCAAACGCCGAAGGTTTGACCTACCGCGATCTGATCCTGGAGATTTTATACTTAGGGGCTTCACGGTATGGATTGCTCGAATTAGCCCCGGTCGCCGGGTCGATTGCGGTGGAATTGCCGAGTTATAGCCCGGTATTTTCACAGGCGCGGCACGTATTTTTCAAATAGTTCGGTAGTCGGTTAGTTTACTAGTCAATAGTAGGGGCAGGGACAAGCCCTGCCCCTACCAGAGCATCTATTCTACGAATTGGCTCAAAACAGGAAGGGCAGCCAGGCGATAATAAGTGGCTGGGCAAGCAAGATTAAAACACCCATAATGACGCCAATCACCAGTCCGGCAACGATATCCGAAAGATAATGAACTCCCATCATCACTCTGGCCACGCTGACCAACGGCGCCCAGAAGGCGATGAGCAGGGCGAACCAGGTCGGTCCGATTCCGAGGGCGACCACCGCCAACATGGCTGCTCGGGATGCGTGCCCCGAGGGAAATGAGTGCGGATCGGTGGCGCGGTAAATAATTCCCCAATCTCCTTCAGGACGTTGCCGGCGTACGCGGAATTTAATCAGCAGGACCATAACAGCCAGGAAGACAATCCCCAGGATCAACAGGGCGGTGCGCTGGCGCCATTCTGGGGAGCCGAACAGCCAGACCAGGCCTAATCCAGCCAGCCAGAACCAGGAATCGCCGGAGTGCGCCAGGATTGCGGCAGCCTGGAACCAGCTCCCATGCTCCTCACGCAAGCGGATGCGGCTGGACCAGAGCTGGTCCGTTTCGACAAGCTTGCGCCAGAATGGCCGGGTCATGACACCTTCTGTCGCGCCAGGTGCGCCCGCAATATATCGAACTGGTGAGGTTTGTCGACATCCATGCCAATTTCTGGGTAGGGGCATAGAATTGCCCGCCCGCGAATTCCTAACCGTTTGCTGACCAATTCGGCGGCATCCTCCAGGCTCAAACGGCGCAGCAGGAGTAACAACAAGGTATCGTAGCCTAATAAAGAAGCCTGGCGCATCGTGCTCTTCCGGGCAGCAACCACCCGCTGGTAGAGCGGGTTTTGGGGGTCCACGATCGAGGTATGCACCGCGTTGAGATCCCCGCCACACACTTCCATCTCCTTGAGGTGCGTATAGGAACGACGGGAATTCGGGAAACGGAGCTCCATGACCGAGCGTTTGATGACATTGTAATAGATGTCGTGGTCGCTCTGCTGAACGGCTGCGACCATCCAATCTACCATCTCGCATGTGATCGCGGGAATATCGGATGAGACCGCCAGGATTACACCCACGTGGGGATTGATTCGCCGCAGCTCATCTACGCCGGCTTTCAGGTTGCCGAGCATGCTTCCTTCATCTGGTAGCAAAGTCAACGGTTTTGCACAGTTCAGATCGGTGAATACCGGCAGACCGACGACGGTCACCCGATCAATACTGGCCGAGCCAGAAAGGGCATCCAGCACCCATTGGATCATCGGTCGCCCACCAATTTCCAGCATGGCTTTATAGCCCCCTTGGGTTTCTTCGTAAAGGGGTTCCTTGGGGCGGGGTAT
>JAQTMA010000155.1 GCA_028714615.1 Anaerolineaceae bacterium
GAAAGCCCTCGAGCTGATCGATGTCGATTACGAACCCCTGGCGGCTATCCTGGATTCCCGAGAAGCTATGCAAGCGCATGCTCCACGCATTCACAACGAACCAGAGTACGTAAACTTCGCCGATTCTAATCCCAACATCAACTTGGCGGCAAAAATTCGGATCGATGTTGGGAACGTTGAAAATGGCTTTGCCGAAGCCGATAAAGTATATGAGGCTGAATATGAAGTCCCCAAGGTGCAACAGGTAAGTATCGAACCCCACGTCGTGGTGACGTATTGGGATGAAGATGATCGCCTTGTTATCCGAACCAGTACCCAGGTTCCTTTCCACGTGCGGCGCATCTTAGCCCCGGTGCTCGACCTACCGGTTAAACGTATCCGGGTGATCAAACCTCGCATTGGAGGCGGATTTGGCGGAAAACAGGAAGTGCTGGTTGAAGATGTCGCCGCTCACCTGACAATCGCAACAAAACGCCCGGTTATATTCAAATTCACCCGCGAGGATGAGTTTGTGGCTTCACGGTCGCGCCACCCGATGCGGGTTCATATAAAAACCGGGGTAAAGTTGGATGGCACGGTAACAGCCAATGCGATGTACGCATTGGCCGATACTGGCGCCTATGGCTGTCACGCGCTGACGGTTACCGGGAATACGGGCCACAAGGCAATGGCTCTTTACGTGGGTGATGGACCCTACCGCGGTTCACCGAATATCCGTTTCTATGCTGATGTGGTATATACAAATACTCCACCCGCAGGAGCGTTTCGTGGGTATGGAGTCCCCCAGGGATACTGGCCGGTAGAGCGGCACATGGAAAAAATAGCTCGCGACCTGGGGCTTGACTCGCTCGCATTCCGTCTAAAGAACGCCATAAGGGCAGGTGAACTTCATCCTTTCTCGACCGCCTGGTCGGAAGGACGTGAACCACGTCCTGAAATCGTACACACGGTGGGATTGGAAGAGTGTGTCAATCAGGGGAAAGCTGCGATCGGTTGGGATCTGAAATATAACCATCCCGAATGGCGCACGGTGGAAGGCAAACCTTATTTGAAGCGCGGTATTGGCGTCGCGATGGTGATGCAAGGGACTGCCATTCCATATTTGGATATGGGCGGCGCCAGTATTAAAATGAACGACGATGGCTCCTTCAACATGTTGGTGGGCGCCACCGATTTGGGAACAGGTTCCGATACGGTGCTAGCTCAGATGGCTGCTGAGATGCTAGGAGTTCCGGTAGAGGATATGGTCGTGTATTCGTCTGACACCGATTTCACACCTTTCGACAAAGGGGCATACGCATCGAGCACCACATATATTTCGGGAGCAGCAGTGGCGAAAGCGGCTGAAAAAGTTGCCGTCCGCATTCGAATCCGGGCTGCTCGCATGCTTACAGATCGGGGTGGCGGCTTGCCGGTTACTCCCGAGGAAATCCACCTGGGAGAACGCAAAGCGACGTCTCCCGACGGTCGTTTCGTCACCATGGCTGAAATCGGGCACGATTCACTGCATCATCAGGACCAGGAACAGATCATGGAAGTAGCTTCTTATATGTCCCCCGTCTCCCCCCCTCCCTTTGGAGCGCAATTTGCCGAAGTTCTGGTCGATTGCGAGACGGGTCAGGTGAAGGTTGAGAAACTGGTGATGGCTGTCGACTCAGGCACCATCGTCAATCCACTCACTGCATCTGGGCAGATCGAAGGCGGAATGACCCAGGCGCTAGGCTATGCCGTATGCGAAGAAATGGTTTACGATAAGGATGGACGGGCGCGAGAACGCGACCTGCGAAACTACCACATTTTTCAGGCAGATGAAATGCCGGAACTGCAAACCTTATTTGTCGAGACATTTGAACCCAGTCACCCATTTGGAGTAAAAGCTGTAGCGGAGATTCCTATGGATGGCGTCGCCCCGGCAGTTGGGAATGCAATTCTGGATGCTTGCGGAGGGCAGGTGGACGTAAACCCAGCCACGCCTGAACGAATTTGGAGAGCAATCCGCTCCGCTAAAAAGAATAATGCTGACTGACCTGTAACCATGATAGGCGGCCTGGGAGGGCCGGGTGAGGAGGGCATCTGGCAATACAAATGCAATCACCGATCTATGTAATTGGGCATGTGAATCCTGACACAGACTCGATCGCTGCCGCTATGGGATATGCCTGGCTTCTGCGCGAGCGCGATGGGATCAATACGCTCGCTGCCCGGGCGGGCCCGGTAAACCTCCAGACAGCCTGGGTTCTCAAGAACTTGAATCTAGAAAGTCCCTTATTGCTTCCGGATGCATCCCCACGGTTTGATTCGGTAGCCCGGCGATTGGATAGCACCACTCCGGAGCAACCTCTCCAAGAAGCCTGGTCAATCGCTTCACGAACCGGCGGCATTGCACCGATCTTAAATCCTGATGGGACACCCTATGGTCTGCTGACCGGGCGATCGTTATTTAATTTCTTAACCAAAGTAATTGGACCTGTTCCTCGCCGCAAAGAACTTTCGATCAATGAAATCATGACCCAACCTTGCGACCAGGCAGCCGATACAGGAGTCCCCATTTTCCCCGCAGCCAGCCGAATACGCGACTCGCTGCACCGTATACTCCGAGAGGAACGAGATGAATTTTGGGTGCTGGACGAGCGTGGCAGGTATTTTGGAATTTGCCGGCAGCGCGATTTACTCAACCCTCCTCGCATTCAGGTAATATTGGTTGACCACAACGAAGCGCACCAGGCGCTCGGTTCACTTGAAGAGGCCGAGTTGCTCGAAATCCTTGACCACCATCGCCTAGGCAACCCATCGACCCATATCCCGATCAAATTTACGGTAGATGTTGTCGGCAGCACCAGTACCCTGGTATCTGAACGTACGGAAGATGCCGGATTGAGCGCGCCACCAGACCTGGCAGGGGTAATGCTGGCCGGTCTCTTGTCGGATACCTTAATCCTAACTTCTCCAACGACGACTGAGCGGGATCGCAAGGCGGCTGACCGCCTGGCGCGCTGGGCATTTGTTTCCGGCAGCACCCTCCGAGATGAAACGATCCACACCTACGGCCAGAAAATCCTCGCTGCAGGCGCTGGCCTGACCACTCGCGAGCCGAAAGATGTGGTGCGCAGTGACATGAAAGAATACAAATCGGGAGGCTATTCCTTTACCATTTCTCAAGTGGAAGTGAGCGATCTTTTACAGTTGCACGATCACCTGCAGGGTTTGTATGACGCTCTTTGCGAATTACGCGATAGCAAGGGATTGGATTTTTCCATGTTAATGGTGACTGACGTGGTCAATGGTTCCAGCAGGTTGCTGTTGACTGAAGCGCCGCCGGAGCTAAACGAATTGCCTTATCCACCCTTACCCGATAGTACCCGGGATGCGCCTGGGGTTGTGTCCCGGAAGAAGCAACTCCTTCCTGTGGTACTCGGGTTGTTAGAGGAGTAACGAAATGCGGATTTATCAGGCGCTCGACGAACTCGACCGGCGAGGGGGAGCCGGCGCGCTATGTACGATCATTGAAACCCAGGGTTCCACACCAAGACATATGGGCAGCAAGATGCTGGTTTATCCTGATGGGCATTTCATCGGTACCATCGGCGGTGGAGAGGTGGAGAGCCGGGTAATTCATGAGGCTCTTGAAGCGATTATGGATGGCAACCCGCGTCGGCTGAGCTATAATATGGTGGATCCGAATGTAGGAGATCCGGGTATTTGCGGCGGTCAACTAGAGATCTGGGTAGAACCCTTGCAAACACATCCCAAACTGGTGGTCATCGGTGGCGGACATGTGGGCAAGGCGGTAGCCCATCTGGCGCATTGGCTAGGATTTCGAGTGGCAGTCAGCGACGATCGACCAGAGTATTGCACGCCTGAATCGAATCCAGATGCGGATGAATTTTATCCGGTTGATTTGGCACACTTGCCAGAGCAATTGGAGATTACCCCCGAGACGTACTTGGTTTTAACCACCCGGGGGAGCGCGGTGGATGTAGGTGGCCTGCCTGCCCTTTTAGATTCCCCCGCAGCGTACATTGGCCTGATCGGCTCAAAAAAGCGATGGGTCACCACGCGGAAAGCCCTGATCGAACAGGGATATCCTGAAGAGAAACTTGACCGGGTCTACTCACCGATTGGCCTGGAAATGAATGCTGAAACTCCTGAAGAGATCGCGATTAGCATACTCGCTGAGATCATTTTGTTGAGGAGAGGTGGGAACGGGAAAAGCATGAAGATGTAAGCTCGTCTCCTGTTACTCGATTTGTTTTGGAGGGTTCATGTGGCATGAGTACCGGAATGCAACCAGCCTTGACGAGGTCCTGAGAATTCTGGACGAACGTAAAGAAAGAGCCCGCATTGTGGCTGGTGCAACCGATTTGATCTTAGAAATGGAACGAGGAGTTCGAAAGGGCATCGATACCCTTATCGATATCACCCGCATCCCCGGGATCGATCAGATCATTGTCGATGAGGACGGTATTGTCCATTTGGGCGCCCTGGTGACACACAACCAGGTTGCAGATTCGGATCTGTCGCGAAGATTTGCCCTCCCATTGGTCCAAGCAGCATGGGAAGTGGGTTCACCCCAGATCCGCAATCGAGGTACGATCGCGGGCAACGTGATCACTGCGTCGCCTGCGAACGATACCATCTGCCCATTGATAGCTCTCGATGCGCAGGTTTTACTCCGATCGATGCAGGGTGAACGGCGCGTACCTCTCAGCCAATTCTATACTGGGGTACGCCGCACGGTGATGCATCCCGATGAGATGCTCCTCGAGATTACTTTCCAGGGGATGGATGAATCTCAGCACGGGAAATTCATTAAACTGGCATTGCGCCAGGCCCAAGCCATTTCACTGGTGAACGTTTGCATCATTCTCGGGTTTGAGAATGGCCTGGTCAACAAAGCTGCTATCGCCCTGGGGTCTGTCGCACCGACGATCGTGCGTGCACCGGAGGCAGAGAATTTCCTAATTGGGAAGCCCCTTGACCCTGAGGTCATCTTGCAGACTGCGGAACTAACCAAACAAGCCTCTCGCCCGATTAGCGATGTGCGCGGCTCGGCCGGCTATCGGCGCGCTATGGTGAAGGTCATCACTCGTCGCGCTATGCTTGCCATCACTCGTGGCGAAGAGGCTGTTGGACTGCCCGCCCATCCAGTTTTATTGGCTGCCGGTCATGACGGGAAGGTTGTGAGTCCTCAGACAGGAATGATCCATGCGGGAGAAACTCCGATAACAACCCAGATTAACGGAAAACAATATACGTTTGTTTCCGGTCAGAATAAAACGTTGTTACGCTTGCTGCGCGAAGAAGCCGGATTGATCGGGGCAAAGGAAGGTTGTTCAGAAGGCGAGTGTGGCGCTTGCACTGTATTCCTGGACGGCCAGGCGGTGATGAGCTGTATGGTACCAGCTAGCCGGGCGGATGGCGCCGAAATTGTTACTATTGAAGGCCTCTCCCAGGGTGACCGCTTACACCCCGTTCAGCAAGCCTTTATCGACGCGGGTGCAGTACAATGTGGGTATTGTACTCCTGGTTTTTTGATGTCAGCCGCAAAGTTGCTGGAGGAACGTCTCACTCCCACCCAGGAGGAAATTCGGCAGGCAATTACAGGTAACTTGTGTCGATGCACAGGCTACTATAAAATCATTGAAGCGATTGAACAAGCCAGCGGGAGGTGACCTATGGGTAAAAACTCGCAATATGCCCGGCCGAACGAACTTCAACTTGAATATGAGAAAAGTAAAAAAGACAATCCTATCTGGAGAGGGATTGGTTTTATTCTCATGATCGTCATCCCAATTCTTGCTTACATGGCGACCCAATACATTCTGGATCAAAATCGGGAAAAGAATTGGTTTCCACTGCCGGCAGATATTATTTCCCCCTGGGGGAATGATCCTCTGATCTTCATCAAGATATTAATCACTGTTAGCATCACCATTGTCGCTTTTATGGTCATCTTCCTGGTAGGATCCCTTCTCGCACGGGTTTTCGGTCCACCGCGATACGGACCCCTTGATTCGCCCCCGGTCACTCGGGAGGATATTGAGCGATCAGCGGTACATCGACGCCCGCGGTAATCCGAGAAACAGAAACGATCGGCATTAATGGATGACCAGAGAACCTCTGGAGAGTTCTATGACTGTTGTTGGCGAATCTGTGTTAAGGGTTGATGCTTATCGTAAAGTTAGGGGGGAAGCTCAATACCCAGGAGACATTAACTTACCTGGCCAGACATATATGAAGATCTTGTTTGCGCGAAGGCCGCATGCCCTGATTCGTAAGGTTGATACCCAGGCGGCGGAAGCATATCCAGGCGTTTTGTTGGTCCTCACGGCGAAAGATGTCCCCCTGAACGAATATGGATTAATTGAACCAGACCAGCCGGTTTTATGTGGGCTGGGATCCACCAAAGCTGGTGCAGAGCGAGTGCGATTTATCGGGGATAACATTGCGATAATCGTCGCCGAAAGCGAAGAGATCGCAGACCAGGCAATCCACTTGATCCAGGTGGAATATCAGGATCTACCGGTCGTGAGCGATCCCCGCGAGGCGATGAAGGCAGAGGCGCTGTTACTCCATCCGGAAGAGAAGGATTCGAACATATTTTGTCATTATCGCATCCGCAAAGGCGACATTACGAGCGCTTTTAATCGGGCAGATGTCATTATCGAAGGCGAGTACCATACTCCAGCCCAAGAGCACGCATTTCTGCAACCGGAAGCCGGACTTGGGTACATCGATGAGGAGGGTCGCGTCACAGTGATCGTGGGAGGTCAATGGGTGCACGAAGACCAGGAGCAGATCGCCCACGCCCTTAATCTACCCAAAGAAAAAGTGCGGGTCATCTATCCTGCCATAGGAGGCGCTTTTGGAGGGCGGGAGGATATGTCGGTGCAGATCGTTCTCGGCCTCGCAGCCCTGCGGTTGCACGAACGGGGAGTGGATCGCCCGGTCAAAATCATTTGGTCACGCGAAGAATCGATGATCGGGCACCACAAGCGGCACCCGTATTTTATTAAAGCAAAATGGGGCGCCACACGTGAAGGAAAGGTGATCGCGGCAGAAGTTGAGCTGATCGCAGATGGGGGCGCATATATCTATACCTCCACCAAAGTGCTGGGCAATGCCGTGCTCATGTGCACCGGAGCTTATGAAATCCCTAACGTGCATGTGGACGGATATGCTGTTTATACCAACAATATCCCCAATGGAGCCTTCCGCGGGTTCGGCGGCCCACAAGGGAACTATGCGGCCGAGAATCAGATGAATAAGCTGGCAGAAAAGCTCGGGATGGATCCGGTTGAGTTACGCATGCGCAATGTTGTTCGTGAAGGTTCACTATTATCGGTGGGGACTGCCTTGCCTAAAGGGGTGAGCATGCCGGAAGTGCTAGAAACATGTGCAGTCGCAACCGGTTGGATAAAAACCGAAAAAAGTTGGCAGCGCCCGTCAGGCTTTCTCCACAAGGTGGATGAACCTGGGAAAAAGGAGCATATTCGGCGCGGTGTGGGTATCGCAATCGGATTTAAGAACGTTGGTTTCTCCTACGGAGCCCCGGAGCATAGTTGGGCGACGGTGGAGCTGAGAGGTAAAGGAGAGATCGAAAATGTCCTGGTACGCCAAGGAGCTGCTGAAGTCGGGCAAGGATCCCACACAGTAATTGCTCAAATGGCAGCAGAAGCCGTGGGTGTGTCCTTCGATAAGGTACACCTGATCATGGCAGATACCGCCGAGACGGACAACTCTGGGAGTGTCTCGGCGTCACGGATGACATTTATGGCGGGGAATGCTATATGCGGAGCGGCTGCCCTGGCGCTGGAACGTTGGAAGAATGAAGAGAGACCTGCGATTGGACGTTACCAATACCGTCCCCCAGCCACGACTCCTCTGGATCCCATGACTGGGAAATCCGAGCCGAATTTCGCTTATGGATACGTTGCAGAAGTGGTTGAGGTGGAGGTCGATGTAGAGACCGGGCAGGTGCGCTTGTTAAAAGTAACCTGCGCGGATGATGTGGGGCGCGCGGTCAATCCTAGCCAGGTAAAAGGGCAGGTGGAAGGTGCAGTGGTACAGGCAGCCGGGTACGCCATCCTGGAAAACTTCGTTCAGACCGGCGGGTATACCCTTACTCCAGGCCTGTCGACCTATCTGATTCCGACGGTGTTGGACATACCCGACAAAGTTGATACGATCATCCTGGAATATCCTGACCCCATCGGTCCTTTTGGTGCGAGGGGTATGGGTGAAATGCCTTACCTCCCGCTGGTTCCTGCTATTACGGATGCAATTCATTCAGCCACGGGAATCTGGTTCGATGAATTTCCGCTGGTCCCCGAGCGGGTACTTGCCAAGTTAGGGATGGATTGATGCCTCTGCGTGTGATGGTGCGTGGTGGGGGTGATATAAGCAGCGGCGTGGCCTACCGGTTAGCCCGGGCGGGATGGCAGGTGTTTATTACCGAGCTGCTCCAGCCCCAGGCCGTCCGTCGATTAGTTTCTTACTCCCAGGCGATCTACGATCGTCAGATTATCATCGAAGGAATTGAGGGCTGTTACGTGGATGGTCCTGCTGAGGCGGAACTTGTGACCCGCTCCGGTAGGATTGCAGTGTTAGTTGATCCTACAGCAGGAAGCCGCTTCCAAATCAAACCCCACGTGTTCATCGATGGCCGCATGACCAAACGACCACCGGATGTGGGGATGGACGCGGCGTCTCTAGTGATCGGGTTAGGGCCAGGTTTCCAGGCCGGTGTGAACTGTCATGCTGTCGTTGAAACCCAACGGGGTGCATCTATGGGGCATGTTTATTGGCAGGGAACGGCTGAAGCCGACACTGGTTTGCCTGACCTGGTAGGGGATCATCGCACAGAACGGGTTCTGCGGGCACCCTGTGACGGGGTGATCCAAACGCATGCTGAGCTAGGCAGCCTGGTCGAAAGTGGTCAGGTGGTCGCCGATGTTGCTGGTTGCGAGATCCGAGCCACCTTTCGAGGATGTTTAAGGGGCATGATCCATCCGGGTTTGACCGTCTCGAAGGGGCTCAAGGTTGGTGATATCGATCCACGCCAGGACTGCAACATCTGCGCTCATATTTCGGATAAAGCTTTAGGGGTGAGTGGTGGAGTTTTGGAGGCAATCCTTTCCAGATCCGATCTTCGCCCTATCCTCTGGCAATCATGAAACTGGCGAGGGCCTTGAGAATTTCCGGAGCAGTCCGTTTGGCCCTGGTTGGTGCAGGTGGCAAATCCACGGCGTTATTCCAGTTGGCGCACCAATTCCCTCCCCCTGTAATTGTGACTGCTACTACCCATTTATCGATCGAGCAGCAAGCGCTTGTTGACCGGAATCAGGTACTGGACAGCCCGGCAGACCTGGAGAGGTATGACTTGCGTGATCCGCTGGGAGTGCATTTATTCACCGGCGTACCGGCAGGTCAGGGGCGTTCGCTGGGATTACATGGTGAAACCCTGGCAGCATTGAAATTGATGGCGGATATGAACCAGGCGCCATTACTCATTGAAGCTGACGGATCACGACAACTGCCCCTCAAAGCTCCCGCTGAACACGAACCTGACATCCCGA
>JAQTMA010000156.1:0-6811 GCA_028714615.1 Anaerolineaceae bacterium
ACTGCCCAGAACACCCGCCAGGCCGCTCCCCAGCGCCCGGGGAGCGGGCCAAACCAGAAATAAAGCACCAGGGCAGTCAGTACCTGGGCAACAACCTGGACGATGACTGCCGCCAGGTAGAGGCTGATTTTGGCGCGTGAGACCCAGTAGATTCCGATCAGGAGTACCTGGATGATGGGATGCGCGAGCGTGTAAGCAGGCGCTGGCTGTCTCTTGATCAGATCGATGGCGAAGGCAATGTGCGTACCGTAATCGCTGTCCACTGGGGTCATGATGCGGAAGCGATAGACCGGGGCGCTGACCAGGATCACCATCCCGACCAACACGGTGATAGCGAACCAGTTCTGGCGGCGGAGCAGGACAAGGTTGGAGGCCATTCAGGTTCTCCTTATCCACTGGCGCAGCTTGAAGTAGACCGGCTTGATGCCGCCCAGGCCGATCAGGCTCAGGCCGGCGTAGAGCATGCGGTGCGTTTCGCTCAAGGCGGTCGGTGGGTGAGCGCGGAGGCTCTTCCCGTAAGAACGCAGGGCTTCGCGCGCGAGACCGCCATCCAGCAGGTAACGGGCGTTCATACGGTGCGCTCCGGCCAGAATGCGTTTTTCCAGGTAGGCATAGGGTTCTGCCAGGGCAGGCTGGGTGCGCATCCACTCGACGATGGCATAAGCTTCGTGGCCGAAACGCGGCGCTTGCGCGACATTCTTGGCAGCAGGGTGGAAGCGCCCGGCTGCCCATATTGCCTTCACATGCACCATGGGAGCCACCTGCGCCAGCCGCAACCAGAGCTGGTGATCCAGCAAAAACCGGTAGCGTAGATCGAGAAGCCCAACCTGTTGCAAGGCGCTGTGGCGCATAAACACCCCAGGCTGGCCAATGATGTGGAAGGTCATCAGGTCTTCCAGGCCCCAGTCTCCGTAACGCATTACGTTGGTGACCCGCCCCGCAGCGTCGATGGCCTGTACGTCGCTGAAGACCATCCCAGCCTGAGGATGCGCTTGCAAAGCCTCGACGGCGCTAGCGATAGCGCCCGGTAGATAGAGATCATCCGAGTTCAGCCAGCCGATGATCTCGCCCCGCGCGCGCGCCAGGCCTTTATTGACCCCGTCCGCCTGGCCCCGGTCTGGCTCGGAAACCCAACCGGCCAAGCGTGGTGCAAATTTCTCGATCATTTCCAGGCTTCCGTCCGTCGAGCCTCCATCCATCACATAGTATTCCAGGTTCGGGTAATCCTGCTCTAGGACCGACCGGATAGCCTGTTCAAGGTAAGCCACCTGGTTGAACGAGGGAGTAATGATTGTGACCAGCGGCAGGACAGCCATAGCTTAAAACAGGCTTTCGTAATCAACCTTTGGAAAGACCGCCAGTTTCCCCCCAACCGTGGCATCCACCACGGAGCGGCCGTCCGCCTCAAACGTCCGGCGGGCCAGGCGGTAGGCATCTTCCCATTGGACCAGATCAGGGAGCTGCCAGCGGAAACCTTTGCCAAAGTAGCCCGGGTCGAAGTGGTTCGGATCGTCGCCCTGTGAAACGACGGTTGCATTCGGTTTTCCTTGGGTGACGTAATTATGGTCCACCCCAACCAGGACGACCTGCGAGAAACCCAGGAAGTAAGCGACCTGGAGCGCAGTGTAGGTGACCGTCCCTCCCTCCCACAGGCGCCCGCGAATATCGCGAGCAAATTTCGGGCCGGTGTAGGTGGTGTGGAGATAGAACAGGTTTTCCTGCGGCTTGAGCCAGCGGCGCGCCCGCCAGGAAACAAAGCGAGGCATGGCCAGGTTTTGAATTTCGGCGGCGGACTGTTCGATGACCAGGTCGTTGATCGATATGTAGTAGCTGGTGGAAAAACCAAGCTCCGGGAATGCCAGGTAGATGCGGTTCTGGCCCAGGGTAAACTCATTTCGCAATCGCGAAAGGTCGGTCTGTTTCAGGCTGGGGCCGTTCCCGATGATGAAGAAGCGTTCGCCCCGATGCTGATCCTTCAGCGCAGCCAACCGCCGGACCGAATCGCGGCGCCAGGGATGCAGCGCAGCGGCAGGCCATTGGCTGGCCCGGTTCAGCGCATCACGGCTCTCGCGCAGCACGTTGACGACCGGCGCCGGCAGCGCGGTTTTGAGCGACTCTCGCAGGGCGCTCACTCGGTGCTTAACCTGGCCGTGGCGCCGCCATCTACGATCATCGCCTGGCCGGTCATGAAGGAAGATTGGGTATTGTCTGCCAGGAAGTAGATGGCGTGGGCAATCTCTTCTGGCTGCCCGATGCGGCCATTGACCGTCTTGCGAGCCAGGTTTTCCAGGCGCACGTGCATATCCTCGCCGGCCAGGTGACCGCGACTCATGCCCGAGCGCAGCATGGGGGTGTCGACCGCCCCCGGCAAAATGGCGTTCACGCGGATGTTGTCCCGCGCGAATTCGATGGCCATCGCCCGCGTCAGCGCCAGCAGCCCCCCCTTACTGGCTGCGTAAGCGGAGATGTTCATCGAGGTAGCCACTGCGTGGACCGACGAGACGTTCACGATGGCAGCCCCGTCCGCTGCCTTGAGCAGAGGGTATGCCAGCTTCGCACCCAAAAACACCGCGCGCAGGTTGGAGGCCATAACCGCGTCCCACTCTTCTACGCTGGTCTCCAACAAAGGCTTGGAAACCTGCAGCCCAGCGTTGTTGACCACGGCGTGCAAGCAAGTAGTGAAAGCGTGGGCCTGCTCGTAGATGGCCTGCAACTCCTCCGGTTTGGAGATATCCGCCTGGATGAAGCGGCCTTGGGTGGGGAAACCATCGCCGAAAGGCGCGCGATCCACGCCGATCACCTGCCACCCAGCCTGAGCGAAAACCTGAACGATTGCGCGGCCAATTCCGCCCGCCGCACCGGTGATCATCATCCTGCGAGTTTCACTCATGGTTTCCTTTCCCAGCTCACAAACCCGGATGCGCAATCCCCAGGCCATCTAGCAGGTTGCGGATGGTGTTCCAATGCACCTTCTCCCAGGCAGCCGGGCTGGAATTGGAATTATGCGGGGCAAGCAGCACGTTATCCATGCTTAATAATGGGCTGTCGTGCGGCAGGGGCTCGACCTCGAAAACATCCAGGGCTGCACCACCCAGGTGGCCGCTGGCGAGTGCTGCTACCAGCGCTTGCTCGTCGACCACCGGACCGCGAGCGGTGTTGATCAACACCGCCCCTGCCTTGGTCTGGGCCAGGCTCTCTGCGTTGATCAGGTGGAAGCTGGTCGGGTTCAAGTCACAGTTCAAACTGATGTAATCCGCCTCAGCCAGCAGTTGTTCAAAAGCGACCATATGCACGCTACACTCGCGCAGGAATAATGGGGCAATCGGTACGATATCATTACCGAGCAGGCGCATGCCAAACGCCTGCGCGCGGTGTAGCACAGCCTTACCGACGTTGCCCACCCCAACCACGCCCAGGGTGCATTCGCTAAGCGAACGCCCAGGCAGTTTCTCCCAACGCCCCTGCTTCATCTCGCGGTCCATCCACGGCTGGCGGCGAGCAAACGCCAAAACGTAAGCCAGCACGCTATCGGAGACCGGGGTTGTGAAGGCGTTAGGCGTGTTTCTCACGGTAACCCCCAGGCAAGCGGCTGCCTTGCAGTCGATCGAATCGATGCCGGTGCCCCATTTGGAGATCACTTTCAAGCGCGGGGAGCAGGCCTCCAACACTTGGGCGGTGAAACGGTCGTCGCCGCAAATCACGCCGTCGAACTGGCCGGCATAACCGAGCAATTCCGCTTCGGATAGGCGCTCGTGCACTTCTGGAACGATCAGCTCCAGCCCGTAGCCTTCCAGCACGGAACGGAAGCGGTTGAGGAAGGGGATTAAATAGGGGGCTGATAGTAAGACGGTAGGCATGGGTGGCTCAAATTATAATACGAAAGGGAGGAAAGCCACGGCGATAAGGCAACAGGTCAATCAGAATTTCGCCTTTTTGCTAAAAAGTCGGCAATCTCGAACTCCAGCAGGTTGTCGATATCCCAGGCCTCTTCCGAGGAAATCTCGAACATCAGCGGCCTTTCACCAAGGCGGTTGCGGCGGGTTTGCAAGGTTCCCGGCTGGAACATATACAGACACGAGTTCTCCAGGTACATTGGCGGAAGGTCCTGGGTGCGCAGCAAGACGTTCGGATCGTGGTTGACCGGACGTCCCTGCCCATCCCACAGGCGCGTCAACAGGCGGGTGACGGTGAAGAGCGAGTCGTGGGCCGGGTAATCTTTTAACATGGCGTGGATCGCACGGGAGATCGTCTCTGCGCGCAACAGCGGGTTGGTCGAGTGTGTCTGCAGATACCAGTCCCCCGAAACCATCGAGACATCGTGCAACAGGATTTCGTTCATCGAGACGTCGTCAGGGCGCAGATTCTCCGGCCGCTCAATGACGCGCACACGGGGAAAGTGGTTCGCGATACCCGCGGCGATGACCGGGCTGTCGGTATCGACGACGGTTTGTTCGATTTCCGGCACTTGTTCGAGCGTGCGAAGGATATGCTGGTAGAGGGGAATGCCAGCCAGCGGGCGGAAGTTCTTCTCCGGTACCCGCTCGGAGTGATGGCGCATGGGAACGAGAGCGATGATGGAGGGCATATTAAAGGTTGAAGGATAAAGGATGAAGGATGAAGAGAACAATTTTAGAAATACAGAGGATATAAATGATAGGGGGCATAATGACTTAAGGAACTGGGGGATTATTTGGTTGGTTTATTCTCGCGCGATTTCACTTTTTTGACAATTGTTATAAAGATGGCAATCAGTTCACATGTTTCTTTGAGGTATTCATCAATTTTACCAATTGGTACAATTATGCTATCGCATAACAATTCAAGCCAGTAAGATGTCTCATCCAACTCCTGAAGAGCACCTTCCACTTTACTAATAAAATCCGCATCCGATTTAGAACGCGTGGCCTCCCGATAATGGGCTCCAACTGAGGTGCCTGACCGGAGCAACTACTTCCCAATCACCTGAGCCTCGGTTGTTTTCGGCAACCCAGAGTATAAGCTGAAAATGCTCAGCGCGTACTTCTTGGTCCGTGTTCTTAAATCAGGATTATCCGTCATTAACCCCTCCTACTTTGACCTATTCTTCATCCCTGCTCTTTCGTTCTTGTTTTCTTCATCCCTCATCCTTCATCCTTGTACGTGATCGGTGTAATATTCCGCCGCGAAGGGGGGGGATTATCCGCTCCCTGTCGCGGGTAATAAAACGCTTGTTTGAGCGGCCAGGTGAGCGGACCGGAGCTCCGGAAACCCTGGTAGGTGCCCCAGAACTGGTACCAGCGGAACCAGAAGACACCGCGCCAAACCTTCCCCAGACACCCCTGGCGAGCAGCCTCCCGCAGGTCCGCCCGCAGGTTAGCGCGCAGCAGACGCATCAGATCGCCAAAATGGAACTGCTCCTGAGGGTAAATTTGCTTGAATGCCATCCCCTCACGCCGGTAGCGGTTGAACACCCCGCGAGGCGTCTCCTGGTGCAGGTGGATAACCTCGGCCGCGGGCACGTAAGCGACGCGCAGACCTTGTTCGGTCAACCAACGTGCCCAGGCCAGGTCTTCCAACCCGGGCAAGCTCTCATCGTAGGGGTGCTGCTCCCACAGCGAACGGCGAATAGCGGCGTTGGCATTATTACAGAACGGGTGCGATTGGAACGGCTGAGTCTGGTCCGGGTACCACTGACGGAAGATCTGGCGCTCAGCAAACAGGGTGCTTTCTCCGCCCCGCTGCTTGCCGTAGCTCAGCCCGACCTGCGGGTCCACCAGCGGCTCGAGCAGACGCTCCAACCAGTCGGGGTAGACCGGGTAAACGTGTGCGCTGGCAATAACTACGAGCTCGCTATCCGCCACGGCGATCCCCTGATTGAGCGAGCGCCCGAAGGTGAAATCATCCGGGCGGATATGCACCACCTGTACGCCGGCTTGCTCCGCCATCGGTACGGTGGCGTCAGTAGAGCCCGAATCGACCAGGACGATCCGAATTTCTTGAAGGGACTGCTGCCGGATACCGGCCAGCAAGCGTCCCAGGTGTCTCTCTTCGTTGTACGCGCGGATAACGATCGAGCAGATGGCGGTCATGTGTCCAGGAGGAACGGCGAGCCTTGAAGAATGCCGGAGGAGACGATGCGCAACGTATCCGAGTGACCGGTGAGCAAGTCCTGCCAGGTGAAAGATTTCAGCCGCACATACCCCGTCCAGATTCCATCCTGCTCCAGGAACTCTCCGAATGGCAACGAGCTACGAAAGATCTGGTAAAACAGGAAGCGGCGGGCATTCGCGCGGTGCTCCGGGGGAACCACCAGGCTTTCCGCAGTCAGGAATTGCTCTGCCTGGCGGCGGAAGGCGCGCACGGTTTGGGGGAAGAAAACGGTGGGCAATTGGGTGAAGCGCGCTCGCCCGCCGGATAATACGGCTGATCCCAGGATGGCAGCTTCCAGGCCAATGGTGGAATTGTAGATCATGACGAACTTGGAGCGCTGGATCAACTCATACGAACTAAAATACTCCTCGGCGCCCACAAATTGGACGTTTGGAAGGGTTTGAACGGCATTCTGTGAAACCCAGGCTGCCACCGATTCGCGACTTTCTTTGCCTAGCCGGCTCTCATCCGGGTGAGCGCGCAACACGAACAATGTTTCTGGGTGGGTGCGCATCAGCTCCAGGATGCAATCCAACCAGGCAAACATATGCGGGAAGACCGCATTCGCGTGGCCCTGGCTGGTATCGAAGACCACGTTGGTGAAGACGGGCACCACCTGCTTGAACTGCCCGGCGTGTTTCCAAAAATCCTCCCCAAGCGTCTGCATTTCTGGCCAGAATCG
>JAQTMA010000156.1:6911-9457 GCA_028714615.1 Anaerolineaceae bacterium
CACGGGGGAGGGGCAGCCGGATTGTCACGGTTCGTGCCTAGCACACACGGTCCCATGCCCTCCCGGCAGACAAAGTGGACCACCGGAACCCCTTGGAGGCGCAGCGTCCAGGCGGTCAGCAGCGAAAAACCTGCGTTCAAGCTCAGTCCGGAAAGGCGGGTGGAAGCGTTAAAGAATATCACCGGGCGCGGATTGCCGTCGGGTGAAGGACCTGCCGGTGGGGCGTGCTGTACGATTTGTGCAGCTACCTGACGGATGTGTGCATCATTCTGTTGATGCGTCCACTCCCGGCGGAGCTTATGGGTGACGCGAGAAATGGATTTTTGCATTAGCACCCAGATTGGACCCTGCGCAGCTTTTTCAACGACGAGCGCTCGCTCGCATAAACCTGCTTGACGCCGTCCCCTAGCGCCTGCTCGGTGACGCGGATGTATTTCACCAGGCGCTCGAACCCACCGGGCTCGACGGAAGCAGCCTGGTCACTGCCCCACATGGCACGGTCCAGGGTGATGTGGCGCTCAACCAGGCAGGCGCCCATCGATACGGCCACCACGGAGGGGATCAGTCCCACCTCATGCCCGGAATAGCCAATCGGGCACGGGAACGCCTCGCGCAACGTCTGGATCATGCGCAGGTTTAGCTCATCCGGCTCGCAGGGATATGTGCTGGTGGCATGGGTGATCAGCAGGTTGTCCGTCCCCAACACAGCTACGGCGGCAGAGATCTCTTCCATGGTGGACATGCCGGTCGACAAGATGAGCGGACGACCGGTACTGCGCATGTGACGCAGCAACCCATGGTCGGTCAGCGAAGCGGAGGGAATCTTGTAGCAAACCGGGTTGAACTGTTCCAGGAAATCGACGGAAGTCTCATCCCAGGCGGAAGCGAACCAGGTCATGCCCTGGCGTTTGCAAGCCTGGTCGAGCTGGGCATAATGCTCCTGGTCGAACTCAACCTTGTACCGGTAATCCAGGTAGGAAATGTAGCCCCAGGGTGTGTCGCGCATGAGGTCTCTTTGATCCGGCGGTACGCACAGGTCAGGAGTCCGTTTTTGGAACTTAACCGCATCCACCCCGTTGTGGCGGGCTGCTTCGATCAGTTTTTTTGCGATGTCGATATCGCCATTGTGGTTGATGCCAACCTCGGCTACGACATAGGTGGGATGTCCATCCCCAATCCAACGATCACCAATCTTGATTTCACGGGTCATGCATTACTCCTTCACGTAACATATCGCACAATTCGCGCACGGCGCCGTGGCCGCCGCGGCGGGTGAGTACCAGGTCAGCCCGGCGAAGTATTTCTGGTTCTGCGTCGGAAGGGACAACAGCGCAGGCGACGCTCTCAAAACAGGGCAGGTCGTTGAGGTCATTGCCAACGAAAATCGTGCAGGCGGGCTCTACGCCGCGCTCGGCGAGCGCCTGGCGCAAGGCGGCGGGTTTGTCATCAATGGCTTGCAGAAAGGGCACGCGCATCTTGCGACAGCGGGCCGCCACAACCGGGTTGGTCTCTTTCGAGATGACCAGGAATTGGATGCCTGTCTGTTCGCGCGTGATCTCGATCCCCAGGGCGTCACTCCGGTAGGCGGCAATGCTCTCCCGGCCGTCTTCACCCACCCACACCCGGTTATCGGTAAGCACGCCGTCAAAGTCCATCACCACCAGGTCCACGTGCTCGGGCAGTGGGCGGGGTGCACGCCTGGGGGAGACCATCTCCAGGCCTCCAAAGCGCACCAACCATTCGGCTCGTTGCCAATCGTTCGGATTGTCCAGGTCGACGGTATAGCGCGGATCGATCATCACCGGGAAAACAGTCTGGCCGCTCATCGAGCCTTGCTCCAGGATCACAGCCGGCCGAATGGCATCGATATGGCCGGTCTGCCAGAAGACTGGCGGCAACACCTGGCGCGGGGCGTTGTATGGCTCGGTGATGCCTGCCACCTGGAGCAAGGGAAGCATCTGCCCGGAAGCGTCGAGCTGCCACATTTTGTATGGATTCTGTCCGGCGGGAACCACCCCTCGCACCGAGTCGGCGGCCAGGTTCGAAAGCAGCGTGTTTACGGCCCGGTCGACCAGGTCAGGCGGGCGCACAGGGGAGGTCGGCCGCAACT
The DNA here is from genome assembly GCA_028714615.1 of Anaerolineaceae bacterium. The sequence goes on from JAQTMA010000156.1 coordinate 9,022, forward strand.
GCACCACCACCTTTGGACGGTATCCCTGATTTTCTGCCAGCCAGCCCAGTGCGTGTTGGAAGACAGGCAGGTCCAGAGTATTATCCTGAGCGAACTCGGCAGGACGCAAGAATGGTACTTCAGCTCCATAGGAACGAGCGATTTCGGCGATTTCTTCGTCGTCGGTCGAGACGATGGTGCGCGTGACGGATTGGGATCGCAGCGCCGCTGCAATGCTATACGCAATCAACGGGTACCCGGCGAAATCGCGGATATTCTTGCGCAGGATGCCCTTCGAGCCGCCTCGCGCCGGGATGACAGCCAGGATAACAGGCCGGTCTACCATGCCGTCCATCCTCCGTCCACCACCAGGTTTGCCCCTGTCATATACGATGAAGCTTCCGAGGCCAGGAATAATAGTGCTCCGTTCATCTCGTCGCGGTTAGCCATCCGTCCC
>JAQTMA010000157.1:0-4652 GCA_028714615.1 Anaerolineaceae bacterium
ACCGTCCAGACGGGTAACAGCACCAATCTGAAGGATTCGATGGCAATTTCCGCGGAAGATACGGTCAGGTTACGCGTCTCATCCAGAAAGGCGTCCTGGATTTGCCGGCGGGTCTCTTCCAGGGCGAATTCGCGCGCCTTCAGGGATGCATCTGCCATCGAAACCTGGTAGGTTTCGGCCGGCCAATCGGCCAGATAGCGCCCATCATAGGGAACCAGCGCCGAAAGGGTGTACCCCTGGATGTCGTGGGGGAACAGCGTTTGCAACTTCGGACTGGCAGCGATAAGCATGTCGCGGAAGAAGACAATATTCGCGCCCATGTCGGGGATCCAGCGACGGTTCGAATAGCGCTGGCAATTCCAGGGGGCTTGCCCGGAGACCGTAAAGCACCAGACCGGTTGGTACAACGCCTGGGGGGCGCCCGGTGGGAGCGAAACGGGTTCTCCCCAATCGCGCAGGTAATCTTCGCAAGTCTGCCTGGCTTTCAACCGGTCGAACTGGAACGGGATCAGCCCGGAAGGCGCCACCAATTCTCGCGTCCCGGCTTTGTCAACCACGTAGACTGAATTGCAATACGGGCAGGTCAGGCTAAGCACCTCAGGGGGCAAGAGGAACTCGGCCCCACAGCCCTGGCAGGCGATGGTACGGGTAACTTCCGGGTGCAGGTGCCCCTGGGCAGTCGCCATTGCGATGGCGAAGTCCTGTTCGCCCATCCCGGCAGGCGTCTCATGGTCGTCCGGGTGGGAAAACCCCATGCGCTGGCGCGTTTCGCACGATTCGCATAGCAGGGTAGCGCCATCCGGAGCGTACGCCAGCCGACCGCCACATTTCGAGCAGGTCATGCGTTGCGGTTGACCCTGAGGCGCCTGGTTGGGTGTGTTGCAGGGGCGGTCCGGGTCGATGATCCGGGTCGGGTCCAGCTTACCGTCGAGGATGGCCAATTCGCGGCGGGCGCGAGGTTCGAATGGTTCACAGGCGAGAACCTGTTCCAGGTAGCGCCGTTTTTCTTGGGGATCGCTGCTCACCCGGCTGAGCCAGTACCAGGCTTCGACCAGGGTGGCAGTATCAGGGTCCTGATAGAGCAGGCGTTCCAGGTACCGGCGCGCCTCGGCCAGCTCACCACATCGTGCGGCGGCAATCCCACGCATTAGCAAGTAACGAACGCCTTCGTCGTCTATTGCATCTCCCTCATCAATGTGAACGATGGTATTTTACGGTAAAACGCCCTCTGGAACCATCCAGGGGTGAATATCCACGAGCAGGCGGCCGGCGCGCACGGACGGATCCATTTGCGCAATCTGGCGGGCATCTTCCAGTGATTCTGCTTTGAGTAAATAGATGCCCCGGATAGCGCCGTCATCCAGGAAAGGGCCTGCCAACACCAGCTCACCGGAAGCGCCCAGGGCGCGGATGAAGGCCATGTGGTCTTCCTGCAAACCGAGCACCTCGGCGCTTTCATCCGGAGTCCACTTTGGGCCGCGTAGAAGTAAACCCAGGTAGTAAACGGTTGTATTGAGCTCTTCGGACATGCGTCTCGCTCCAGGATGGTGTAATTTTCGGGATGCACCTATAGTATAGGGCAAATGGGCAATAAGGCAACAGGGCAATGGAGCCGGGAAGCCGCCAAGTATTCATTTCAAAAAGATAAGCGGGATCAAGCCCGGATGGTTAGGCCGGGAATATCAGGGGCTGCCGTTCATTTCGGCAGCCCCTGAAAGACGGGTTCATTGGACAATCATGGGTAAAAAGAGGCGCACCGGTAGAGGCGCTCCAACGGTGGGCGTAGGGAATGGCGTGGCCTGGCTGGTAGGCGCAGCCGTGACAGAAGGCTGCACCGTAGCATGAGGCACGTCCGCTGCATTACCGGGGAAACTCAACGCCTGGATCTCTTGCAAGTTGGAAAAACCATCGCCATCCGAGTCCAGGTTTTCGATGGCCCCAAACGCTGTGCCGTCGCGTCCATTGCTCTTGTAGGCAGCGCCATACGGATTGAGCGCCGGAACCTGAGATGTATGGCAGAGCGCGCAGGCATCCAGGCGTGTACCATTGATACCGGGATACTTCGTGACTGCATTGGCCAGATCATCGCTGTTCGCAGCCGCAAATTTCGGCTGGTTGAGCAACAGCAAGCTGGTAACCAGGATAGCACATCCGATCAAGCTGAACAGAAGCGGGAGCGCCCGCCGGCGAAATAAAAAGGGAGTTGGTGAGTTCATAAAATCCTCCAGATTCAAGGTTATGTATGGTTTACTGACCTCCCCAAGAATTGGTAATTATTCATTTCCCCCAACAGCTATCAATCAAAAGTATTCAGCAAGCAGGCTTATACCTCCTTCCTTTGTGATGGTTCGACTGCGCTGGAAGCGCGATCCAGGCGCTGCGAGAGACCCATTATATAATATTTTGTAAATATTTGGATATGTTTTATCTGATTACCCCGGGTGATATTCGCCCTTGACCCGCTCCTCTAACTCCATCACCGGGCGGACGAAGAAACCCGCCGCGCCGATCACCAGGCAAGTGACTCCCGCCACCACGTACCAGACGCGAATACCCAGCGCATCCGAGATGGGACCGGCGACGATCAGGCTGAGGGGCGCCATACCAGCCGCGGAGGCGATCAGAAGCGAGATGACCCTTCCCTGCATTTCGGGCGTGACGATGGATTGCACAGTGGCAAAGATGGCGCCGGTACACAGCGAATTCATAAAACCGGCTACTCCCATGCCCACCACCGCCATGCCGAAGAGGGAGGGCGGTGCAGCGGCGACGATGAGGATGCCGGCGCCCATGCCCACCCCGCCGAACAGGCCGGTGGCGATCTTCCGGTGAAAACCGCCCCAGGTGGTGAGCAGCAACCCACCGGAGACCAGGCCGAGCCCCCATACGGAATACATCAGGCTGAGCTCGACCGCATCTCCGTTGAAGATCTGGGTGACCAGCAAGGGAAACAGAGAGAAGGCCGGCACCATGAGGAAGTTCACCACCGGCGCAGCGGCCAGGATGATGAGCATGCCCTTGAAAGAAGCAACGTAGCGCAGCCCGGCGAGCAAATCCTGGATCAGGTTGGCTTTTACCGGCGACTGTCCGGAAACAGGCTGGACGCGTAGCGGTTGGGGAACGTGGATAAAGAACAATGGCAGGACTGCCATGCCCGCCGTGACCACGTCCACCATGAGCACGCCCTGGATGGGCAGAAGTCTGAGCAGGAGCGCTCCCAGCGGAGGGGCGGCGATATTCATGGCCCCATTGAGGGATTGGTTCAGACCGCCCACCCGAGCCAGGTGCTGGTCCGGAACCATCAGGCTGGTGGACGCCTGCATGGAGGGGAAGTGGAAAGCGCCCCCGGTCGAACGGATCAACATGACCAGGTACACATGCCAGGGCTGCACTCGCCCGACAACAAACATATACGCCAGTCCCAGACTGACCAGGGCGATGCCGCTGTCTGCCAGCATCATCACCCGTTTGCGATTCCAGCGGTCGACCAGGGCGCCGGCGAAGGGACTGATCAGGATCTGGGGGAGCAAGGCGAAGAGGGTGGCGGAGGCCAGGACGGTGGCCGAGTGAGTTGTGTCGGTCAACCACCAAACCAGGGAGAACTGGACCAGTTGGCTGCCCAGCAATGAAAAAGCCTGGCCGATCCACAGGGTGAAGAAGGGCGTCTTCCAAGCCGGTGCGATCATGGCTGGCGTAAATGGTTCGGTTTCAATCCTCAAGATACCGTCTTCTACGAAAACGACCAGAAAGAACAGGAGACATTTTACCGTACTAAGACGTCAACGCATAGAAGATCAACCCAAGCCGATGCAATGAGGCCGGATACCACGCGACCCCGGAGATTGTCTCCGGGGTCGCGCGACAGGGTAGGCTCGAATCGCTTGAAGCGTCAGGCGGTGGTCTCAGGCGGGGTGACCGGCTGGATGGGAGCGGGGGTCGCCTGATAATCGATGGGGGTAATGATCCATAAAATGATATAAATCAAGACTCCATGCAGCGGGGTCAACGCCATCAAGACAAATGCCAGACGAATGATGGTAGGATCGATATCCAAATAACGGGCCAATCCGCCGCATACCCCGGCGACCATTTTATCCGAACTGCTGCGTACGAGTTTCCGATTGTTCATTTTTATTTTCTCCTTCTCTATCACTTACGCAACCTCGCCGGAAAAGTTGCATCCAGGTTGCCCAATCGCCAAGGAACGAATACAATCAAACATTCAACCCTAACGGGAAAGGGGCTCCTATGCCTCCCATTCTTGAGGCGCGAGAAGTCAGCCGAACCTACGGCCGCTTTCAGGCGCTTGCACCGACAACCCTGACGTTAAACTCGGGCGAAATCACTATCTTGACGGGCCCGAACGGATCAGGCAAAACCACACTGCTGCTGTGCCTATCCGGATTGGTCGCCCCGACCACCGGGGAAGTGTCGATCGAAGGTCACAACCTGGTGCATGATGAGCGAGCGGCGCGCGAGCGCCTGGCCTTCGTACCGGACGTGCCGCGTTTTTACGGCGAACTGACCGCCTGGGAGCACTTGCGCTTTATAGCGATGGCCCACAGCACGGATGCAGGCTTCGAGCAGCGGGCTGAGACGCTGCTGCGTGAGTTCGGCCTCTGGGAAGCGCGCGACCTGTTCCCCCACAATTA
>JAQTMA010000157.1:4752-9354 GCA_028714615.1 Anaerolineaceae bacterium
GCCTGGTTTCCCGGGGACTGGATCGGCTCGGCACTGCCCTTCTGGGCTGGCGGGGTGACGCTGGGGTTTGCGCTGGTTGAAATCCAGTTGAAAAGCGCAGCGACGCTGGCCGACATCCCCGCCTATCTGCAATCCGGGCTGAAGGCGCTTGGGATCGTTCTACCGTTGCAATTGGCGCTGCTGGCCTGGGTGTGGGCTGCGGGCCTGGTCCGCTTAAAGCCGGGGCGCAGGCAGGGGGCGCTGCGCTGGCTTGCACCGGGCCTGGCGGTACTGCTGCTCGGTTCGGCGCTAGGCAGCCCCAATCTACTCTGGCCGGTGATCTCCTGGCCGGCTGGCTTCCCGCTGCAAGCCGCTCTCGGATCGGGAGCGTGGATTGCCGGGCTGATTTACCTTCTGGCTCTGGCTTCCAGCGGGCTCGTAACGTTGTGGATCACCGCCCGGCCCATCAGCCTCTCGCGCGCCGCCCAAGAGACTGCAGGGCGAGCAACATTACAAGCTGCCTCAATCCTGGGTAGCAGTGATTTAGCGCGTCAGGTGCAGGACCGCGAGCGCCTGGGCAGCGGGCACGTACCAACGCGCCTGCGCAGCCAGCCTGGGGTGGGCGCGCTGGTCTGGCGCCAGGTATTACAGTCCCTGCGGACAATTCGATTCGGCGATATCGCCGGGTGGATCTGGGTGCTGCTGGCTGGGTTCGCAATCGTGCTGCTGCCCGGTTGGGGACCGCGCGCCTGGGGAGTGGTCGGTTGGGTGATTCTTGCCGGGCAGCGTGCTACATCCCGGTTCCGCTTGGATCTTTCGCAGTGGTGGTTGTTCCGCCAGATCCCCGCCTCCAGCGAGCAGATTCTGCTGGCGGAGTTGGGACTCCCATGGTTGGGGATCACACTGTTGGCCTGGCTAGCCCTGGCTGCCGGGGGAACGGTACTGCTGGGACTGCGCCTGGCGGCAGTAGTGCTGGTTCCGCTGGTCACGGCGGGAGTTTGCCTGGCTGCAGCCTATGATATTCTGCGCCAGGCGCAGGTCAGCCGGTTGCTTTCCGAGAACGTTCCGGATGTGACCGCCCTGGGAGCCGGTCTGGGATTGGTTTTCCCAGCCATCTGCGCAGGGGTACTATTCGTCCTGGGGAATGCAGGCATCTGGCTGCCTGGCAGCACGGCCGCGACCCTGACTATCGCCGGTGTACTGACCTATGGGCTTTGGCGCCTGGTGGCGAATGCCTTGCGGCGGTTGGAATAGGCGGAAAAACTAAAGAGACTGCTTTCTGGCTTCGGACACCAGCCCGGAGACAACTTCGTGGAATGCGCGCTCCCACCGACCGGCGACCAGCGGCTTGATCAGTCCAATGGTCGTCCCGTGATAGACTTCCGTGTTGGTGATGCGCGTATTGCCATTGGGCAGGTAGGTAAAGGACCACACGTGGCAAGCCTTGGCGCCACCCAACATCCTGCACCAGCGGACCCGGCGCATCTCCTCGAACTCTTCGACGGTCTCGATGGAGCGCCGGGTGCCTACCGGGAAACCCAGGGAGACGCTCTGCTCGAACTGCGCCCCAACCTGCCAACCTTCCCCGGTCACCCAGCGGGTGGAACCGATGATACCGCCCGACCAGACCGGCCACTCTTCCAATTTCGACCAGGCTTCCCAGATCAGGTTTGCGGGGACTTTTACGTCTTGTGTGGAGGAGACGATCAGGGTGCGCCAGGCGGGCTTTTCAACGCCCACGTTGCGCAAGGCCATGCGGATCGCGCTTACCGCAGTGATATCCTTGGAATGGGGGTTGGTCGCAAAGATGAGCACACCATAACCAACCACCCCGGTGATCAAGATCAGGGTCAGCATACCATAAAGGGACCACAGTGTATCCATACAACGTCTCCAATCTCGTAATTCTCGTTTAATCGGGCGACTCCCTGGAGCACAGCAGCAGGCGAGGATGCGATCGGCGAAGAACCACTATCTCGCAGTTGTTGCCTGCCGATTTTCATAAGTTTGTCTTGTGGAGCGCCAGAGTTATAGGCGGGGTTTTCAGGTAGCCAATGTTCCGGAATTATATCTACTTTATAGGATTTGAGTCAAGCGTACGCTCCTCACCTTTCGGAAATGAAAGGGGATGATATTTGCGTGACATTCATCCCTCGCTTTCGGGTACATCGCGCATTGTGACAACTATGATAATATTGTAGACTATTGTGGTTACCAGTTCGGACCGCAACCCGGCTTCCAACCGCCGCACCCTGCTCTGTCAATCGACAAGCTAGACCATAAGTCTGATAAAACCATGAGCCATCCTGATCTGATTCTATTGCACGCTCCCAGCGTGTATGATTTCCGCCGCGAAGCGATCCTGTACGGACCCGTCTCCGACCTGGTCCCTTCCACACCGGTCTTCGAGATGTACCCCATCGGTTTTACGACCATCGCCGAGTACCTGGAGCGGCACGGTCTGCGTACGCGCATCCTCAACCTGGCTGTGCGCATGCTCAACGAGCCCGGCTTTGACGTCGAAAAAACAATCGGCAAGCTGGACGCAGCCGCCTTTGGCATCGACCTGCACTGGCTGCCTCACGCTCACGGCTCGATCGAAGTCGCGCGCATCGTCAAACGCTTGCACCCCAACCGCCCGATCATCTTCGGCGGCTTTTCCGCCACCTATTTCCACAAAGAATTGATCAACTATCCGGCCGTCGACTTCGTGACGCGCGGCGACTCCACCGAAGCGCCAATGCTCGCCTTGATGCGCTACATCCACTCAGGGGGAGCTTCTCACCCGGCGGCGAATTCGCCCGAGGCGAGGGAGCTGGCCAAAATTCCCAACCTGGTGTGGAAAAACGCAGACGGGATCGTGACGGTCAACCCGATCGGGTACAGCCCCGACAACCTGGACGACGTACTCCTGGATTACACCCACGTGTTGCGCGCCGTGGTACGCTACCGCGACCTGGCCAGCTACATCCCCTTCAAAGCCTGGATGCGCTATCCCATTACGGCGGCGTTGACCGTGCGCGGCTGCCGCTATAATTGCCTGACCTGCGGCGGCAGCGCCTGCGCTTTCCGCAACCTGCACGGACGCCAACGACCCGCCTATCGCAAGCCCGAAGACCTGGCGCGCGACATCCGCCGCATTGGTGAATTCAGCGGAGGACCGGTCTTTGTGCTGGGGGATATCCGCCAGGCGGGGGACGATTACGCCAACCGCTTCCTGGATGCCATCTCCGGTTATAAGAAGCAGGTCTTCATCGAGTTGTTCGACGCGGCCCCCCGCGACTTCTTCAAACGCGTCGCAAAAGCCTTACCTAACTTCACAGTTGAAATCTCCATGGAATCGCATGACGAGCGCGTCCGCCGCGCTTTCGGGCGTCCATATTCGAATGAAGCCATCGAGAACTCGATCCAGGACGCGCTGGATGCCGGCTGCGGACGGTTGGACCTGTTCTTTATGACCGGCTTGAAGGAGCAGACCTACGAATCGGTGATGGGCACGGTCGAATATTCCCGCCAGATGCTGGCTCGCTATGCCAAACGAGGCGATACCCGCGTGATCCCCTTCATCTCGCCGTTAGCGCCTTTCCTCGATCCCGGCAGTCGAGCGTTCGAAGAGCCAGAGAAGCACGGGTACAAACTGTTTGCACGCACCCTGGAGGAACATCGCCAGGCGCTGCTGGCCCCCAGTTGGAAGTACGTGCTGAATTACGAAACGCAGTGGATGAACCGCGACCAGATCGTGGCGTCTACGTACGAGGCCGGCCGCCGTTTGAACCTGATCAAGGGCGAGTTCGGTGTGATCGAGCCGGAACTGGCCGAGAGGACTGACCGGCGCATCTCCACGGCCATCAACCTGATCGGCGAGATCGACCGCATCATGCTGCTGCCAGATGCCGGCGTCCGGCGGGAGCGCATTCTGGATCTGAAGCACAAGGTTGATAATTCCAACCTGAGCACGGTGTGCGACAAGGGGGAACTGGAACTGCCGATCGGTAAACAGGGAATCAACGTGCTGCAAGCTGCCGCGGTGGTGGCGAAAGACTGGCTCCGAGACGTGGGGCGCAAATAAGACGCTGGCCTGCTACGTCTCCGAGGCCGCCGCCGGACGGTGCGTGAGGCGCTCCAGCAGATCCGCTCGTAGCAGGCTGAGGGCATCTTGCCAGGCGGGGGCTTCGTAATCGGTCGCATCCAGGCGGTATACCTGACCCGGCAGATGCATGGATTCATACCAGCCCTTCTGTAAAACGGGTTGGATTTCCGGATACAGCTCAGCATCGACGTGCCCGGGATGGCGCACTCCCGATTTCCACCGGGAGAGAAAGCGCTGTTCCAGGACCTTGCCATCTGCGCCACATTGCACCTGGGTGATATCGCATCCAGTGCGTTCTTGCAAATCAATAAATCGGCTCGTATGCTCCGAACCTTTGAAGGTTCCTTCCAAAATGACGGACCGTCCAGATTCCAGAAGCTCAATGCAGAGTTTGAAGAGGATTTCATTGGAGGCGGCGCTCAGCCGGCGCGACCATTCCACATCCTTCCAACCCAGGGTATCGAAGAGGGTCTCTTTAATGTCATCCTTGGGGAGAAACGGGAGGCACAGCTCTCGAGCGAGCTGGCGACCCA
>JAQTMA010000158.1 GCA_028714615.1 Anaerolineaceae bacterium
CGTGCAATCCGTGATTTTGGCGGCGGTGCTGTTGATCGTGGGGTTCATGGTGGGGCTGATCGGGCTGGTGGCGGACCTGATCAGTTTCAATCGGAAGATCTTGGAAGAGGTGTTGTATCGGGTGAGGAGGTCAGAAACTGAAGAAAGTCAATCTAAAGGACTAAATAATTCATAAGCCTTAATTACGGATTGGTACATTGTCTGCAGGCTGAATTGTTCCTCAACGTGGCGACGTCCCAGCTTTCCGAGCTGGCGTCGCTTTTCCGTATTCATCAATAATTCTGATACGGCCTGAGAAAGAGCTTGGGGGTCGCGAGCAGGGACTAACAGCCCTCCGGGACCGACGACTTCAGCCACTGATCCCACATCAGATGCAACCACAGGGGTTTCACAGCCAAGAGCTTCTGCCAGTGGCAGACCGAAACCTTCCAAGAGGGTGGGTGTAACTACAATATCTGCCATCGATAAATAATCTGGCATCTCCTCATCGGGAATATATCCTGCCTCAATGAGTCGATTTGAATAGGATCCTAATTCCTCGATAAACCGGTACCGGTATTCCTTATTCCACCTGCCCAGGATTACCAACTTGGGGAGCGGTTTCATGAGAGGTAGAGCCCTAGCAAGATATTCCAACCCCTTTCTTGGGGTTACGAAACCAGCAAATAAGATAACAGGATCATCCTTCCGGATACCCAGCCGCGCACGAATAGAGTCGTTACTCAAGCGATGTTTGAATAAGTCCGTGTCAATGCCAGGTCTTGTAAGGGTAATTCTCTGTTCAGGTACTTGATAATGATGTAGAAACTCATCCCGGGTAGCAACGCTGCCTGCAAGCAATCCCTTTGCCTTCCGAATAGACGGCCTTTCCATGAAATGCTCAGCCAACCAACAGTACATGAAATACCGGAATGGACTATTACGGCTGGTTCGCCGTTGTCGAAATGATTGCCAAACATAAGCGACGAAATTCCCCTGATATGGGTAAGCAAAATGAATATCAGAGAAATGGACCACATCGAAACTTTGCTGGTCTTGGAGCGCTTTGACAGCTTTAGCCGCCAAGTAGGAGTAACTGATCCAGTTGATTTTACCCATCGGGTAGCGGTAAATGGTAAGTCCTGGATTAGGACTAGACACAGAAACCTGATCACCTTGGACAGCAACTACGGTCACCGAATGTCCGTTATCAGCGAGCACTTGTACCAATCGCTCGCTGGCAATGTCTAGCCCCGACGTACGGACCGGCTTGTAACCCAAGGCGATATACAGGATTCGCATCAATACTATCCAATCTGGAAGGCTCTACACCGGTGAAATCCCGGTAGATCCTTGTTTGTTCAGGATTTCATCGAGAATACCTACAAGCTGAGTACCAATTACTTGTTCACTGCAACAACGCAAATACAACTCACGTGCACCCAATGCAAGTTTTTGGCGCAGGATTGGATCATGATACAATTCGTGGATTGCTTTTGCTAAAGATTCTGGATCTCCCGGCGGGCACAAATACGCATTCACTCGATGCTGCAACAGGTCATTAATTGCAGGACTGTCTCCAGCGATGATAGGCACTCCTACCGCGAGCATTTGATAGATTTTTCCAGGAACCACACGTCCCGCCTTCTCGCTTCTCCCGAAATGCCCCCCCAGACAAATGGCCGAAGCAGCGATTTCACCAGGTAATAGTTCGAGCGGGACAAAATCGATCCAGGTAATTTTGTGATCAACACCTATTCGTCGTGCAATAGATCGCATTTGGCTGTATTCCTGGCCATTTCCGACAAGGTGAATGTGGATCGGCAAGTCATCTAGGATAGCGATTGCCCGGATAATGGTTTCGACACCGTGTAGTGGCATAAAAGTGCTGTAACTCAGAATAGTAAAAGGATTTTGTGGCGCCGGTGTTTGAGGAATAAATATATCTTCATTACACCCAACAGGAATGGAAGCGTACCGAACGTCTCCAAGATGAAGCTGGTCTTTAAAATACTGGATCTGAAGCGAGGTATCAAGAAGGACAAAGTCAGCTTGCTGACAGGCGGCGCGATCGAGAAAGTAAGCTAACCTGGCAAGAAAAGAGCTCGGCTGGAGTATACCTCTGTCGGATACTAATGTATCGTAGGTAGATACAAAAGCATCGAATAGGATCGGACGGCGAATCAACCACGCAATCATCAACAAGATCAGGTGGCCGTAAAATCCAACAAATATCAGGTCATACCGGCGCGTGAGCATCATGGGCAGTGCCTTGAGACAACAACCCAGGCTAGTAATTAGTAAGTTACCCCGTTTTGAGGGTGCTATAACATCAACGTCTGCTTTGCGTTGGAAAGCACGCAAGAGGACCTGATTGCGCTGATATTGCACCTCGCGACCAGTAATGAATAATATGCGCATTTGCTACAAAAACCTGAAGAATGATTGAAAGAGATGTGATGCTGGACCAATTATATCCAATCATTGTCAATTGGAACTTGAAAGATGATACTACAGCTTGCGTTGATTCTCTTTTGACTGCAGGAATACCTCTCGAACGCATTATTCTCGTCGATAACGCCTCCACAGATGGGTCGATTGTAGAAATTTCCAAACGGTTTGGAGAGAAACTCTGCCTGATTGCGAATCTGGAGAACCTGGGGTACGCTAGCGGGTTAAACATCGGAATTCAACACGCCCGAAAAATTGGAGCTGAATGGGTCTTCTTGCTCAATAATGATACAGTTGTGGCCACAGACTTATTCCAAGAGCTTGAGAAAGCAGCGGAAAGCAACCCAACCATTTCGATCATTTCCCCGCAAATCCGCTACCATCAGGATCCAACTCGCATCTGGTCTCTTGGTGATCGACTGATTCCTGGAACTCTCCTAACCCGGAGTCTCGGCGCTAATCAGATAGATAGAGGACAATTTTCCCCTGTGGTGGCCGTCGATTTCATCACCGGCTGTGCAATGCTTATCCGGATGGATGTATTTGAAACAGCCGGATTGTTCCCAACTGGGTATTTTATGTATGCGGAAGAAGTTGATTTCTTATGGCGTGCAAGGAAAGATGGCTTTCGCCCAGTTGTTGCTACGCGCGCATTGATCTGGCATAAAGTATCCGCGAGTACAGCCTCCGAACCATCCCAGAGGCAGTATTGGCGTATCTTTAATCAGGTACGTTTTTATCGGAAATATGCGACCCCATTCCAAAAGCCAGGGTTGTTTATGTTTACATTAATTAGATCAATAATGCTCACCATTCAACAATTAATTCAATGTACTTCTGCCCTTCAGCCGCATTACCTAGCTGGTTGGACAGATGGCTGGTTCAAACCGGTACACCAGAGAGACATTTGAGTAAACTATGGAAACCGTCGCTTGCAATCTCTGCAATGAAACTAAGGAAAACACAGTTTTTCGTGACCTGCCAGATCTATTCCTTGGACGGTTCGATGTGCGCTCCACCCTGGTCCAGTGTGCTCGCTGCCAGTTGATTTATCAAAATCCACGCCCTACAATTAAAGAAATTTCTGGCAGTTACCCGGATTCTTACGAATGGTATGGTCCGATTGCAGAACAGAGGAGTACATCTTTCCTTCGCCAAAAAGCATTTGATTATGGTTTCGCACGGCGAGCCCGGACGGTGCTCAATCATAAAACCTGGGGAAGCCTGCTCGATCTGGGTTGTTCGATTGGGCTCTTCCTAAACGAAATTGCCCGCCACCCCAGATGGGACGTGCATGGCGTGGAGATTAGCCCAACAGCCTCTGAGATTGCCCGATCGCGCTACCAACTGGATGTTTTCACCGGAACTCTTGAAGACGCCCGTTTTTCGAGTAACAGTTACGATGCAGTGACATTATGGGATGTACTGGAACATCTTCATGACCCATTCGCAACTCTAACTGAGATTCACCGGATTATGAAGGATGATGGCATACTAGTGATCAGGGTGCCGAACGCAACCAGTTGGGAGGCGCGAATATTTGGTCCGGCCTGGTCAGGTTTGGATTTACCTCGTCATCTCTATGTTTTTAATCAGGTAACCCTTACGAGCATGCTTCATAAGGCTGGGTTTAAGGTCATTGAATCAAATGCTTCCTCAGGGAGTTATACCAATTTCTTGATCAGCTTACGGTTTTGGATTGGATTGCACTCTTCAAAAGGCCTCCCCAACAAGAACTTGCTTTTGAAAGTCCTGGCTCACCCCGCCATCCGCCTATTGACAGTTCCAATCTTCTTCATCCCAGGTATCTTCCGTCGCGGCCCGTTGTTGACAATTGTTGCAGAGAAGGCAGAATAGAAAGGCATCAATGATCGAGCTTTTCCACAAACGTATGGACAATACGGTAGCTACAATGCACGCGTATGACCACTTGTATCAGGATAAAGGCATCCGACAACGGGATTCCTTCTATCTCTGGTTAATTCAGCTGATCGATCCAAGATCGGATGGTCTGCTTCTCGATATCTCAACCGGAGAAGGCCGTCTGGTTACCCTGGCGCGCCAGGCAGGTAAGCAGGCTCTGGGTATGGATTTCTCCCTTGAAGCCGTGAAGATTGGCGCACTCAAAACCGATCAACCCGTTTTTACAGTAGCGGACGGAGAATGTTTACCGTTTGCAGACGAAAGTATAGATTACATCACCCATATTGGCAGCCTCGAACATTATTTCCACCCAGAGCAAGGCGCGTGTGAGATCGGCCGCGTACTCAAACCCGGTGGGAAAGCCTTGATGCTGCTGCCAAACGCCTTTGGCTTGTTTGGGAATATCAAGCATGTCTGGCTTCATGGGGAAGTGTTTGATGACGGGCAACCTATCCAACGGTATGCAACCCGTGATATGTGGCGATCCATACTCGAACAAGGGGGCCTGCAGGTTGACCGGACTATCGCATACACAGAAATTGAGTTCCCCAGGACAAGGAAAGATCTGCTCTGGCTGTTGGCACACCCCCTGAAGATAATCCGTGGATTGCTCTCGCAGTTGATACCCCTTAACCTTGCAAATCACTTGGTCTTTATCTGTTCTCGCGCCAGCTTGAAATCTACTCCACACTTTCATACCTGGACATACAGGCCCTAGAAATGAGAGTGATAGCCGATCTTGGGAGAATCACCCTTACAAAAATCCGTGCCCTTGACCGGCGCATGATGGCGCTGATCATGCTCCTTATCTCGACTGCCATCCTGGGGACGTTGTTCTATTCACAAAAAGATGTATTGCTTCATCAACGCTGGGAATTAAATTGGTCATATCTAGGAATTGCCTTTGTTGTCCATGCCTTGGCGCTACTAATTGTTGCCCTGTTGTGGGCAGATATTTTGGATGCGTTTGGGAGGAGGCTTCCCCTAGTTCAACACCTCCGAAATTACACTTTCTCGAACCTTGCTAAGCGTATTCCCGGCACCCTATGGTACATCGCCGGTAGAGGATACCTATACCAAAGTGCTGGCATCTCCGTCGCTTCTATTACGGTTGCATGCAGTGTAGAGTTTGGGATAACACTTCTCTCTGGGATGCTAGTTACTATAGCTTTTGCCTTTCCTCAACTGTTCAATAACCAGGCTCAAAGCATCCTGGTGGCGGTCGGGGCTCTGGCTTGCCTGGTTTTGATCCAACCTCGCTCTATTCGCTGGTTCTTACAAAAGCTAAAGGTAGAACAGCAAGCCCAAGTTGGTTACCAATCCTTAATGAAATGGTTGCTTGGGTACATCCTGGTTTGGGTGCTCGGTGGAGTGATCGTCTTTGCAATTGCCAAATCATTCAGTCCGATCAGCTTGGCGGATCTACCTACTGTTATCGGCAGTTGGTGTTTAGCTGGGGTCATCTCATCCGCCTTTTTCTTCTTTCCTAGCAACCTTGGGGTGACCGAAGTAAGCTTAAGTTTCCTCTTATCGCGAATCATGCCAACCTCAACTGCAGTAGTGGTTGCTATCCTGGTGAGGGTGGTCATCACGATATTTGAAATCATTTGGGCTTTGATCAGCCTGGCATCCTTCAAGATTCTTAAAGACCTAAGAATCCCTGAATAACTCGGAAGTATTACCGCAATTTTCGACATGCGTTAGGCACTTTTTAATTATTAAACCATCCGACTGTAATTCTTCAATTTAATAATGCTGTTGTATTATTGATCCAATCAAGCAACTCCCTCATAATGTGCTTAGTCGAAAAAACCAAGTATATTCATCAGGAGGTTTGGAATGAAATTCACTCGTCTTTTGCTTGGATTTATGGTCGTCGCTGCCTTGGTTGGTTTCACAGTTCAACCAGCATCCGCTGTCACCTATACCTATTTTACCGGCTTTCAGGTGCAGAATCTAGATGCGACCGATGCCACCGTAACCGTCAACTTTATTGACCAAACCGGGGCATCCGTAGCCAGCGTAAATGACACGATTGCGGCCAGCAGTTCGAAGACCTACTACCCGCTACCTGCTTCAGTCCCAACTGGTTTCAAAGGGTCGGTAGTGATTTCTTCAAACACCCGCCTGGCTTCCGTCGTGAACATTCAAGCCAATAGCCCTTCTAATGTGTCCGCAGCTTATGTCGGTGCATCAACGGGAAGCACTACAGTTTTGCTCCCCCTGCTCATGAAAGCTAACTCTGGTTATGATACCTGGTTCAGCGTACAGAATGTTGGTACTGCTGCGACCAACATCCATGTAGTATATTCGGATGGCCAGGTTGCTGATGCAACTGCTGTTGCCGTCGGAGCCTCGGCTGTCTTCAAGCAAGCGACTGAAACACATCCGGTTAAAGTGTTTTCCGGTGTCGTAACCTCCTCAGCCTCCCCTGTGGCAGCCACTGTAATAGAAGAGGGCACCAGCATCATTTTCGCCTACTCTGGCTTCAATAATGGCAGCCAGAACCCTGTTATGCCTCTAATCAATACCAATAACTCTGGCTACCAAACTGGCGTCCAAATCCAGAATGTCGGCACAGTTTCATCCGATGTTACAGTTAGCTACACACCTGCTAGCGCTGGTACCGCATGCACTGAAACCCAGACCATTCCGGCTGGCCAGTCCAAGACCTTCGCTCTGTATCCATTCGCCGGATCCGCTCAGCCGGGCATTACCTCCAACTGCGCCAACGCCAAGTTTATTGGATCTGCCTTGGTAACCGGTAACACAGGTAATGCTAAACTGGTTGCGGTTGTCAACCAGTTCAAGACTGGTTTCAACGGTGAAGCATATGGCGCCTTTGATCCCGCTGCTGCTACATCAAATGTCGTTCTCCCCTTGATCATGGACCGCCGTGGTACCTCCGCTCAGTTCTGGACTGGTATACGCGTCATGAATGTGGGTACGGCAGCTACAACCGTAACATGCACGTTTACAGGTTCGAGCCATACTGCGACAGCAACCCTTCAGCCAAACCAAACCATGGTCGATATTCAGCAGAATGCAATCGCAGCGAACTATGCAGGTTCTGGTACTTGCACCACCAGCGGTGGTAAAATCGTCGGTGTCGTAAACGAGCTAAGCAGCATCCTGCCTGGTGATAACCTCCTGGTATACGAAGCGATTAGCCAATAACACCTTACCTAACCTCTAAAAAGTGAGTACAATAGAGGGCGACTTATGTCGCCCTCTATATTTAATCCCCGGTTTGTGGAGATGAACCTCATGAAACATGTCCTTATTAAACTGTACCTGGTTGCTCTCATGGTTGCGCTGACCGCCTGTGGTCCATCTCTACCTAAACAAACCTCTACAACAAATAATCCCCCCACCCCAGCAGTCACACAGGACCCGAGCAAGGGAAATGTACAAGCCATTATCCTTTTCGATTCCAATGGCACTTATTTACCCTTCAAGAAGATGGATTTCTATATTACTCCTGTCATCAGCGATCCGACCGGGGAATATCGCGTCACCGGTCTTGACCGGGCGACAGCAGTCGGAGCTCAAACTGATGAGCAAGGATTTGTTTATTTCCCAAATGTTCGACCAGGGGATTATGCTATCATTATTGATAATGTGACCGTTGGTTGGTTGCTCCCAGAAACGACCGGTAATGGTGCGATAACGGTCAAGGTAGAAGCAGGGAAGACAAAGGATCTTGGGACACTAAAATATAAGAGCTTGCCTATCACCCCCGTTCCATAAAACGGATCTCAGCAAGCTCTTCCCGCTAGATGGTGCCAATTATCGTACAATAATTGGCACCATCTGGTTGTAAATCGCTTGATAAGCAAGGTTGTACGCGGTGGGTACCTCTCCGTTCAAGCCACCAAGCATATAGAGATAAGTGTCAAATGGGATCAGAGTTGATCCCGAGCTAATCCCCTTGGGAGGTTTCTCAAAGCGCTGCCATTTGTCGTTTTGATAGGAATACAGCAATGCTTCCCGGTCGACCGCCTTTCCCGGAACTTTTCCCCCTACCAGATAAACGATATTCGCCACACTGGTCATGCCCATTGAATATCGGCCTTCTGGCAATGCAGCTCTGGTGCTCCAGGGGTTGTTAGTCCTAGTATCTAACTCCGGCGAATAAATTTCATTAATAGTCAATGCACGTTTGCCATCATACCCACCGCTTATGAGTATCTTACCGCTTACGACTGCGGCACCAGCAAATTGACGGGCAGTACCCATGCTGGACTTTTTCGTCCACTGGTCCCCATCCGGCGAATATTCGTAGACAGTATCCAGTACTTGGCTGCCATCCCAACCACCAAACAGGTAAAGCTTCCCGTCCATTCCTGCTAATGCATAACCACTAACATTTATAGGTACTCTAGCACCCTTCCCCCATGTGTCGTTAAGCGGATCATATATTTCTAGGAGATCTGTTGGCTGCCCGGAAGCAAGTCGTCCACCGGGGATATATATCTTTCCAGCGATCGCAGCTGCAGCAATATCAGCGACGGGTGTTGGTTTTGACCGACGGATCTCCCACCGATCATCAACCGGGTGATAGGCATCAACTTCCCCAATCACTCCCGAGGTACTTTCCCCACCGATGACATACAGCTTGTCTTCGTAGACAGCACCACCCAGGCCGCTGCGCGCTGTAGGCAAGGCCGCTTTCTCTGTCCATCGGGGAACCGTCGGAACTACCGGTGTCTGGAGGACAGCGCTGGGTTGGCGTAAGGAAAGTGCTATTACACCTACGGTCAGTAAAGCAATAACCCCTAGAAGAGCGATTACTCCATGGCGAGGCGTTACCTGCCCCGTTGTGAGGGATACCATGGCAGGTGCCAGATGGTTTGCCCCAGTCCTAGCCAAACTCTCCCCTCCATCAACCGCCACCCCACCCCCCGGACTCGCCACCAGACCTTCGCGAATCGCATGCAACGTGGCCTCGGTCCGTGAGGCGACCCCGATCTTGGCGAAGATATTGCGCAGATGCACTTT
>JAQTMA010000159.1 GCA_028714615.1 Anaerolineaceae bacterium
GAATCGCCGCGAAGTGGAAGCGATGAAAGGATTTGCGGAGAGCCGGGGGGTTGGCTTTCGTTACGACCCCTTGCTGGTAGGCGGCCTGGATGGAAACCAGGAATTGTTCGCACAACGGCTATCACCGAAAAAGTGGTGCTGGACGAGATGGCTAGTGGAGGACGAGGGGAGAGGATATAGCACATCCATTCGGATGACCTAGAGCAGTACCTTGCGATAATAGACAAGATTGTAAGCAAATAGGGCTAAACTGTTGGCTCGTTTTCTATTCAGTTTGTAAAGGGCAGAGGTGCATAAGGAGATAATTGAGTGATTTGTTAGCTAAAGGTATGCTTTGGATGTGGATGCTTTTGAAATTCGAATAGAGAATATGGACGAACAAATGGGGGAAAATGAGCTTGAAAAGCAATTGTTCTTGATAAAAAATCAAATAGAAACAATTGCGTTTTCATGGGACAATACCCAATTCGTGGGTGACCTGGGAGAGAGCTTCTTGGAAAGCGTCATGAATGGGGTCTTCGACGGAAGAGATGAGGTATTGGGTTTTTGCGAGGCGGGCGAGGGATTGGTAGGCCAGGCAGAGGACGCGCAAGGCGTTGAGGGTCTCTTCAGCCGATTCGAAGTTTTGGCTGAGGTCGACCACGCGGCGGATATAAACACGGAGCATAGCGATATCGTCCGCCAGGCCGGAGTGACCGGAGTCACCGAGACCTTTGAGGTCGACGCCCTTGAGCTGCTTGGAATAGAAGCCGTGCTTGAGGGCGTTGCTATTACCGAGTGGAGCGCCCCGGTGACGTACAACAGGGACTTCGCCACGGCGACGGCCAGAGGAGCAAGATGAAAGGGAATCTGACAAGACGGCACCTCCTGGAGTGGGGGTGGGTTGGGACTTGGAATAGTACATCCAAGGAGAAAGAACCCCACGGAATTACCCCAGGAACATTATAGAACAATTGTGCTATAATTGTCAAGGGGGAAATACTTGACAATGTCACATTAGCCCAATTAGACAAAATGTGGCATAAATAGACAGAATGGTTCAAGTAAAGACCAAAATAGCGAGAGCAAGCAATGGGGTTTGCCGCTGGAGGAAATCCCCCAATTGGTGGAACGCTTGTCGGCGTTCTATGCTCACATTCGTCCTTACCTGCTTACCCAGACGCGCGACACGAGCGAGTATGGGCTGCGCTATCTCAGTGGCCTCTTGCGCATGGAGACCCAGCGCAATTTCACCAACGTGGGCCGCCAGACTCAGATGAGTGGGCAAAACCTGCAGCACTTTATCAGTAATTTCCCCTGGTACGCCCGGGAGCTCATCCGCGAAGTTCAAAATGAATTCAAGTTTCACCCGGCGTTTGCCCAGGCCCTGCTGGTGCTGGATGAAAGTGCGGAGGAAAAGGCGGGGGAGCACAGCGCCGGAGCCGGGCCGCTGCACAATGGGCGCTTGGGCAAAGTTGCCATGAGCCGGGTGGGGGTGTTCCTCTCACTGGTAACCCCGCAGGTCAACACCTGGATCGATGGCGAGCTGTACCTTCCGGCCCACTGGTTAGACGAGGCGCATCGGGCCAAGCGCCAGGCGGTGGGGCTCCCGGAGGACATCAGCTTTCAGACCAAGCCCGAATTGGATTGGAGCACACCTGCACTTGCAGCGCAGGTGCAGGTGTGATCGAGCGAGCCAAGCGGCGAGGGATACCCTTTGAGGCGGTGGCGATGGGCGAGGTGTATGGCGGAAAAGCCAAGCTGCGCCGCGACCTGGAGCGGGGGCGGATCGAATACTATGCGGATGTACCGGCCAATACGCATGTGTTTCTCCAGACCCCCGACTACACCTACCCGCTCACCGCCTGGGGCCGGCCTTCTCAGATGGCGCACATCGGCGGGGTGCCCACATATGAAATCCAGGAGGTCGCCCATAAGGCGAGGGTGGCGTGGAAAACGATCTCCTTGCAGCCCGACGAACGGGGCTACGTCCAAGCCGACTTTGCCCGGATGCGGGTGTGGACTGTGGTGGACGAGGAGGTGCGCCATGAATGGTTGCTACTGCGCAAAGATCAAGAGCGGATCACCTATATGCTCAGCAATGCCCCAGAAGACTGCTCTTTGGAGCAGATAGCCTGGCGCAAATCGCACCGTTATTGGATTGAGCGCAGTAATCAAGATGCCAAAAGGGAACTGGGTTGGGATGAATTTCAAGACCGCAAATACCTCGCCTGGGAGCATCAACTGGCCTTGACCATCCTGGCGGGTTGGTTCATCGCTGAAACCCGGCTGGATTGGATGTAACGGTTTGAGGGCGGTCCGGCCTTGTTAGCCCAGTATGAGGTGGATGTGCTGCACCAACTGTCGGTTCGGAACATACGCGACCTGCTGCGTGCGGCCATGCCCTTGCCCCAACTATCGCCTCAAGAGGCGGACCAATTGGTGACGACCCATCTGGTAGACCGATCCCGGTCCCGGAAATCCCTTCTACATAAGTTCAAGGGCAAACACCGGGGGCTAATGTGACATTGTCAAGAAATTGAGCTACCACATACACGAATAGAACATTTGAATCTGAAATAATGGTAGCACGGAAAACACGAAAATTTTATGACCTCCTACCCCGAAAATAAAGAAAACCATCATTCCTAGTATTGGAGGAAATGGTCACCTGGTAAATATTATTCATTTTACGTGTTGAAACTTCAATCGTTCCATCCAAGCTATCTCTCTGGCACAGCAATTCCGTCATGACAAAACGATGATGAGACTTTACCATCCCCTACCAGAGCCTTAGCCAGCAAATCCCGTTTTTGCCACAGAGGGCAAGCATGCTGGCGAAAATTGCGAATGCAGCCACCACCAGCTGGGATTGGAAACAGGCCAAGGAACTATGACTAGAAAGGAAAAGCCACCATCGACCATGTATTGGAGAAGGTTGTGGAGACTGGTTATAGAGCGGCTCCAGGATGAAGTGTTAGGTGCACTTACTAGAGTTGATATCAACGAAAAGCAAGCGTAGGTCCCAGACGTAACGCTGGCTTCGGTCTCCTTTTAATCGAAATCGAAGAGCTTGTATGAATTGACCAGGAGAACGAAAACTTCTACTGATCCAGCGAAAACTATACCAAGCAAAGAATACAATTGACAAAAACAATTCACATACAACGGAATCACTTTATTACCCAATTATTTTGACAGAACATACAATTAGCCTATAATTACATTAACCCACTAAGCGTGAAATAATAAGGAGAACTATGCGGATACACCGTTATGTTGCCTTGCTACTGATTTTGCTGGCCTCGAGCTTATCTGCCTGTGTGCCATCCCAGGCTGATTTATCTACCCCAACCTCAGCGTTAATCAGTTCATCTCCCACAAATGTCGCGCCCTCCTCCGTACCCGCCACAAGCGCTCCCCAGCCAACCAGCACCTCCTTCTCAACGGCTTCCGCGCAGCCTACAGTTCCCGCTTTACCGACCGCCACGTCACCAATAGTCGTGCCTACCCCGACGCTACCAACAGCAACAAATACCCCGACCGCTATTTTGGGCAACTTACGGGTTCATTATATCGACGTCGGGCAGGGGGACTCCATCCTGATTGTTAGCCCCGACGGCAAAACCATGCTGATCGATGGCGGCGAGCAAGGATCCGGCGCCTTAGTGTATTTGCAGTCGCTCGGGATTGATCACCTTGACCTGATGGTCGCAACCCACCCCCACTCGGACCACATCGGCGGATTGGTCGAGATCCTGCGGGCCATGCCGGTAGATGAAGTGGTCACCAACGGCCAGCCCCATACGACCAGCATATATGAGCGATTCCTGGACGCCATTGACACTGCAAAAGCGGTCTACATCGAGGCTCAGCGCGGGGACCAGATTGCCCTGGGAAACTTGGTCTTTGAGGTCCTCAGCCCGGCCAGACTTTCCGGCGCCGACCTGAACGACAACTCCCTGGTGCTGCGCCTAGAGTACGGGGCGACCTCCTTCCTCTTCACCGGGGACGTCCAGGCAGAGGGGGAAGGGGGCCTGCTGGCCAGCGGCCTGCCGCTGCAGGCGACCATCTTGAAGGTGGCCCATCACGGCTCTGCCTCCTCCTCTACCCCGGCATTCCTGGCGGCCGTCCACCTAAAAGTTGCCGTCTATTCGGCTGGGCTGGGCAACGACTACGGCCACCCTCGCCCGGAAACCCTGGCTCATTTGGCCGGGGTGGGGGCAGAGATATACGGGACAGATGTCAATGGGACTGTAATCGTCACTACCGACGGCAGCGGCTACTCCGTCCAGACTGCCCGAGAAGGACAGGCCCAGGCGCCCCCACAGGTGATGGACAACCCCACCGCTCCTGCAGCTAGCTCTGAGCTGACCCTTGCGGTGGTTTCCCTGACCAGCCCGATCGCCCATGGGGGAACGGCCAGCCTGACAATCCAAACAACCCCAGGCGCAGCCTGCAGCATCACGGTATTCTATAAATCGGGTCCATCCCAGGCGGCTGGGCTGGGACCCGAGACCGCGGATGCGGGCGGAAAGTGCGCATGGTCATGGAAAGTTGGATCGCGCACATCCCCCGGCATCTGGCAGATCGCTGTCCAGGTAAGCTTGAATGCACAGACCCAATCCCAAGATATCCCCTTTGAGGTGCGCTAATGAAAGCGAAAGCCGTGATTGATCGAATTGAAGCTGGTAGAGCAGTGGTTTTGGTCGGTGAAGAAGAGGATCGTCTGGTTGTTCCGCTGGTATCCCTGCCTGCCGGCGTCAAGGAAGGGAACTGGCTGCTTGTGGAGGTGGAGGATGACCGCATCCTCTCTGCAACACCGGATCCAGCCGAAGAGAAGGCTGCTCAGCAACGAATCGCTAACAAACTGGCGAGGCTTCGCAGAGGCGATCACCTCAAGGAATAAGCAGGTCCCCTTTTGGGGCATGATTGGAGTCTACACTTGGTGAGGGAGGGGTCGATGGGGAATAAATTGCCTAGCGCCACCGCGCGTGAATCTCGGGTGGTGCGCACGGTATTTCTGTTCGAACTGGTTGCACTCTTGCTGGGAAGCATCCTGTTCTTTTCCCACCAAATCGCTCTGCAATAGGTGGTGATTCTCATTTCGCTACTCATGATCTTATTAGCCGGGCTTGCCCTCCTGTACGTCTGTATCAAGTACCGCTCGAATTCAGTCGTTCGGGAAAAGAGAACCCTCGAAAACCAATTCGCGCAGGAGACTGCCCAGCTCCGTCAGACCGAAACCCGCCTCGCACAAGTTACCCAACAAAAGGATCGAATTGACAAAGACGAGGAGCGCTCGGTAGCCGAGCGGAAGAAAGTCTACCAAGATCAAATTGCCCGCCTGGATCAACAACACCAAGCGTCCGAGCAGAGCGAGAAGGACGAGATCGACCGTACGCTTCACCAGTTGCAAAGCAATTATTATGCAAAGGGGCTGCAGTCCGAAGATATTGAATCGGCAACGATCCTTGGCATTGGGCCAAAAATGAAGGAGAAGCTGATCATCTCTGGGGTGCGGTGTGCAGGCGATATCTCTGCACAACACATCTTGACCATCCCGGGCTTCGGCGAGGCGAAAGTTCAGGTCCTGGTCGCCTGGCGGCGGTTGGTTGAGCTCCGCCTTGATATTAGCAAACCGAAGCACCTCCCGGATCCGCTAGAGAAGAAAATCAAAGAGACCTGGCACACGGTCAGAGAACAGATCGGGGTGGAAAAGACCGCTCAAGAGAAGCGCTTGGCCATCGATTTGGCTGCGATCAAAAAGCAAGCCCTGGAAGCTCGGGCAGCGAACGCAAAGGCGATAGAAGACACCAGTCTGGAGTCAGGGAAATGGAAAGGACGGGTCATCACAACCCAGTCAAGCCTGGAAGAATATGAGGGCGTGACCTTCTGGAATTACTTCAGTCACGCGGTCCTGCCCGGCCGGGCCATTACCCGTTCAGCCCGGCTGGTGGGAATGGGGGCATTTGTGGCCTTTCTCGGGTTAGGGCCGGTAGCCCAAGGCTTCTTCGCAATTGGCTCCTCCTCCATCATCTTAGTGTCGATCCCTACAGTTATAAATACCTCCACCGCCTCAACTACCCCCACCTCAACGTTTATTCCGACAAATTCAAATACGCCCACATTCACAGCAACATCCACAGACACACTAACCCCCACCCTGACCTACACCCTGACTGAGACTCTCACCCCGAGTGTAACCCCAACTTGTACGAGAACCCCGACAAAAACCAAATTACCCACCGCCACACGCCGTCCCACAGCGACAATTGATCCCTTTGCCCCGCCTCCAGCCATTGTCCTCCCCGCGGTTCCCACCATGTATCCAACCTTAGCTCCAGTAAGTCCATGCTGTAAAGTGTGCACGACCGGTAAAGCCTGTGGGAATACCTGCATCAATAAGAACTATACTTGCCACAAGCCACCTGGCTGTGCTTGTAACGGATAATCGGACCCACAGAGACCTTCTCAATATTAGCCCCTGCCGTGTATTATCCTGAAACCCGCAACAAGTAAGTATTTTGGTGATCTAGGGGCGACCTATTACCGTCATCCAATAACGGAATGACCATCAGGCTAAGTGGGTAGATTTTCTATCCGACTATTTTGCAGAAAATCAAAGCGATCGAGACATCAGCCTGATCGGATCTATATATGAAAATTAAGCATCGCACCATAATGGAGGGTTCTGTGCGTCGTGTAATCGTTTGTGTGACCGTAGCGTTGTTGCTCGGACAGTTGATCTCCTCTGTCAGTTTAGCGCAGCCCACCTCCACCCAAACCACCAGCTTCATTGATATCGGACAGGGGGATTCCGTCCTCATACAGGACGGGACTGGGTTCGACGTGCTGATCGATGGAGGCGTGGCCGCCGAAGGCTCGACTGTGATTCAATTCCTGAAAAGCCATGAGGCGACCGACCTGGAGGTGATGCTCGCTTCCCATGCAGATGCGGATCACATTGGGGGGCTGATCGCTGTTCTCAAGGACCCAGGTATCACAACCCACCAGGTGCTCTATAACGGTTACCCCGGCGCGAGCGCCACCTGGGACAGTTTCGTGGCTGCGGCGGGCGCGCGGGGTCTTACCCTCACCACGGCGCAATTCCCAGCGGAATTGGCCTGGGGGAAGATGAACGCGTACGTGTTAAACCCTTCCTCCGGCCTCTCGAATCCAGAGACCAATGACACCAGCCTGGTAGTGCGGGTGGACTATGGCACGGTGCGGGAGCTTTTTACCGGGGACATTGACAGTACCATCGAAGCCACCGTGGTAGCCCGTCAAACACCGGTTGCGGCGGATATCTTGAAGGTCGCCCACCACGGCTCGGCTTATTCCTCCAGCGACCCCTTCCTAGCCACTGTCCACCCAGAAGTTGCCGTGATTTCCGTGGGGGCAAACTCCTACGGGCACCCCTCCATCCTGACCATTGCCCGCCTGCAACTGGCTGGCGCCGACGTGGACCGTACCGACCAACTGGGCAATATTAGCGTCTCCTCCGACGGGATTACCTTTACCCTCTCGCCGCTGTCTCCCAGCGACGTATTTCTCCCAATTATCATGAACCCAGCGACCACCCCACCACCTCCGGAACCTACCAGCACTCCCCCACCAGAGGCGACCCCGATCACACCTCCCGGACCGGTCGCGAGCGGGAACATCGTCATCACATCCATTTTCTTTGATGGGGTGCTCGGGAGCACCGAGCCGGATGAGTACGTAGAGATCGCCAACCAAGACATGCGTGCGATCCAACTGCAATACTGGTCGCTTTCCGACGTGCAGAGCCATGTGTTCACCTTCCCGGCGTTCGTTATGGAACCAGGGAAGGTCTGCCGGGTGTATACCAACCAGAATCACCCGGAGTGGTGTTCTTTTAGCTACGGGTCGGGCTCGGCCATTTGGAATAATAGCGGGGATACAGCCACTCTCAAAGATGCGGGCGGACAAGTGATCAGCCAGAAGGCTTATTAGCATGCTACGAATAGAGAAAACCTTCCGGCAGCGCTGCTTTGACATCCTGCTGGATGACACGGTCGAGGACCCACTGGAGCGGCGCTTCAACCTCGTGATGATGGTGTTGATTTTCGTTTCTGTGCTGTCGGTGATCCTAGAGACCGATGAGACCCTCTCAGCACGTTACCAGCCCTGGTTTCGGGGGTTCGAGGTCTTCTGCGTGGCAACCTTCAGTATTGAATACCTCTTGCGCCTGTGGAGCTGTACCCTCGACCCGCGCTTCCGCCACCCGCTGTGGGGTCGGCTGCGCTGGGCACTCACCCCTATGGCCCTCATTGACCTGGCAGCCGTCCTGCCTTTCTACATCCCAGCATCTTCCCTCGACTTTCGCTTCATCCGGGCCGTACGCCTGACCCGCCTATTCCGGCTGTTGAAGTTAGGTCACTACTCGCAATCCCTGCAAACCCTTGGCCAGGTCCTTCGAACTAAGAAAGAACAGCTGCTGGTCACCCTTTTTGCGGGATTAATTATTCTGACAATCGCCTCCAGCATCATGTACTACGTTGAAAAGGAAGCTCAGCCTGAGGTATTCAACAGCATCGGCAGTTCCATGTGGTGGGGGGTGGCTACCCTGACCACGATTGGCTATGGTGACATCTACCCAATAACACCCCTTGGGAAGGTGATCGGTTCATTAATCGCTGTCTTAGGAATTGGTTTGTTCGCCATGCCAGCGGGGATCATTGCATCAGGGTTTGCTGAAGAGTTACAACACAAAACTGATGAACCGATGATCTGTCCACATTGTGGTAAAGTAATAAAACGATCAAATAACACGGAATATGAACAATGATAGCTTTACTGAATGGTTTCGATCACCATCTACATCAAAGGATCAAGGTAACCTCATACGGATTGACGAAGGAGCGAATAGAGGGATTGGTAGTTTCCCCTTCTACATCTACTTGTACTTCTATATCTGTTCTGATCTTAGTCACTCTATGTGACTACACCGTGACATAATCAAAACACGCATCTGATATTTACGATATTATCTATTGGCATTCTCTATAGGACGGATCGGATGTCGATTTACGTTTACCGAAAGTACAACCAATCTTTGTGGATTCACAGTTGTCAATAAAAAAGAAAGACGAACCCCACTTTACTCGATGAACCAAAAACCACCAAGAGTGGAGGTTCGAGATTGCAAAATTCTTCTAAATTCAACTGTCTCGCCCCATCTTCTCCATTCCTTTTAATTACACCAACTGCTGCCGTAGTCTGGCGCTGGTGAAATCCATGAGGGCGACCACGACGACGATAAAGAGGATGACGGTGCCAGCCTTGTGGTACTGCAGCGAGCCGAAGAAGGTGGAGAGGGTGAGGCCGA
>JAQTMA010000160.1 GCA_028714615.1 Anaerolineaceae bacterium
CCGAAGGCAGGTAGCCGATCTCGCGGCGGATTTCCGGGCCGCGGGTGGCCACATCCTTGCCGAGAACCCTGGCGCTGCCGCTGGTGGGATGGATCAGGGAGAGCAGCAGGCGGATGGTGGTGGATTTCCCGGCGCCGTTTGGCCCAATGAAGCCAAAGATTTCGCCTTCCTCTTCCGCGAAAGAGACATCCACGATGCCGCGCGATTTTCCATAAAACTTGGTGAGATTGGTCACTTCGATGACACTCATACCGTCGCTCCTTTGAAGAATCACTGGCGTTTCCCGTTGATTGGCGGGGTCCTAACGGACCGGCAGACCCGATTCAACGTCTAGCCATCGCGGGTTGGCCAGGGAGGCGCGCGCGACCATAACTGGGAATTCTACGCCTATATGAGAGATTGGACAACGGTGTGAGGTGGATGAGTCGCGGGGGTTGCGACAAACGAGAGATATGGCTTTCTCCGACGAACATAAGACCTTATTGGTGAGGCGTTAGAGCCGGTCCGGTTGGACCGGGCTT
Source organism: Anaerolineaceae bacterium (assembly GCA_028714615.1). The sequence continues at coordinate 522 of JAQTMA010000160.1, forward strand.
TGCAGGACCCAGGCTGAAGTCAGCATCCCGGTAAGCGACTATGTTCTCCGGGGTGTTGTCGGCGGTGAAGCTGTCGGAGAAGGTCTGCCGGCCTATCTGGGCGAGCAGGTCGGCGTCTGAGTGGAGGGCGTGGCGAACGGTGATGGTTGGATCGGCCATGGTTTCCCTCCTGATTCCTAACGGAATTATCCAATTTTTCATTCTGGACGAATTAATCCTCTCTGGAAAACCCCTTGATCTTCCAGTCGATGGAAGGTGTAGAATGGATACAATCTGATCGGGATGTGGAACAGGATGGGAGAGGATGCAAATCAGCGAAGCGCCTTCGGCGGCTCAACCAGAACACAGGAAGGTTGCCATGCACGAACGAGCGATGCCTGATTTCGAGCGGATTTTCTCGGCGCACCTGGATGCGATCCAACTGGTCGCCCTGGTCTCGCCCACCTGAACGCCCTGCCTGTTCGGCGCGCAGGTCGTGCGCGATCTCTTCCACAGATGGAATACTCCCCGGTTGCGCGGCCACCTGGTCTGGATTCCGATGCGGCCGGCCGACGACCTGGACGCAGCGATCGCACAAGCCGCTATCTTTCCGGATGACCGGGTTTCCCACTATTGGGATAGCAAGAAGATTTTGGGCCGGCAGGTCGCGCAAACCCTGGCGCTGAGGGCGCTCGTCGCCTGGGATACGTATCTGCTGTATTTACCGGGAGCAATGTGGAAAGGCGGCCGGATGCCCGCCCCGGCCTTCTGGATGCGCCAACTGGACGAGCGCCCCGACCTGCTGCTCGATGCGGCCAGGCTCAGGGCCGAAGTCCAGAAAGCCATTGAAGCCAACTCGAAAGGAAAATAGTGTATCGCTGATTCTTGCGGCTGTCCATCTGAAGCAGGGAATGAAGTCCGTGAGCTGCCCGCCCAACACGCTCAACGCCCACCCCGCGCCACGAATGCCTGCCCGGTATGCGGCAGGCAGGGTAACCCCGTCCAGGGGCAAACGGTCAAAGCCCTTTTGACGGTGAGTTTGCGCGAAGTGCAGCCGGTTGACTACCTGTTTTGTAAGACGCAAACTTGCCCGGTGGTGTATTTCTCGCCCGATGGGATGCAGACCTTTACCACGGCCCAGGTCCAAGAGCGCGTCTATCAAAAGGAACCCGATTCCGAGGATGTTTTATCTGCTACTGCTTCCGGCATACCGTCGGAGATCTTCACACCGCTTCGCCAGAGGCGCCCACGGTGCTCGTAGATGACATCAGCACCGGCATCCATGCCGGGCAATGTGCTTGTGATTTGCGCAATCCGCCGGGCTCCTGCTGTTTGGGCAATGTGCGCGAGTTGATCAAGTACCTGGCTGCGCCTGGCATTGAGCCTGCGATCCCAAGGTAGCAACTTGGGTTAAGGAGGTGACAGAAGTACAAGGAAACGGTCCTATGTTGTGACAGGGGGGTGTGAGGCAGACGAGTTTATCGAGCGTTGGGGGGGGCAAGCCTGACGGAACAGGTCTGCCGGGCCATGTATGCAAGGAGGGCGGAGTCGGTGGGCAGGGCGCGGCGGATGGTGATGCGGGAGGGGTCATTGGGGGGGGATCCATTCACGAGTAATTATGAGGGGCACAAAATAGGTAAGCCGAATGAGATCAATCGTTATGACGATAACCAAATTTCTACGTTTGGGTCCATAATTGAAATATGCCCGATAACCTATCGCCTGAGGATCGCATACGCACAATGCGATCTGTTAAGAGCCAAAAAACCAGTCCCGAACGCCGGCTTAGGGGAATGCTTACTGGATTAAGGGTGAAAGGCTGGAAAGTTAATCCTAAAGAAATTATTGGAAAACCAGATTTCGCTTTTCCTGACCTAAAGGTAGCTATTTTCGTTGATGGTTGTTTTTGGCATGGTTGTCCAACATGCCAACGTCCTTTGCCTGAAACCAATCGAGAATACTGGGTCAAGAAAATCGAAAATAACAAGCTCCGAGATAAGCACAATACCCTTGTCCTGGAGTCAGCAGACTGGATAGTATTGCGAATTTGGGAACATCAACTCAAAAGAAAAAGTAATCTCCTTATAATCACTCAAGAAATTAGAAGGGTATTAGAAATAAAAGTTATCTCCTCTAGTGAAAATAAACTAGAGCCCAGATAAGACATCCATTTTGTCCAATTATGATTGTAAATTATCCTGTTGTCTCCGAATTGCTTCCGGAATTGTCTTAGATTCATACAATTGATTTACTAATGGTAGTAGAACATTTCTTGCAATCCAACTAATCACAGGAACACAAACTGCATCCCCGAATCCATTTAATGCCTGCTTTTCTTCAATATCAATCGGATAGTCACTAGGCACTCCTAGCAATCTAGCGTATTCCCTGGGGGTCATATTCCGCATCCGAATTTGGTTATTTCCAGCGGCTAATATGAATTGTCGGCTGCTGCCACCCAAAATGGTTCGGAGGCAACCAGCAACCTCATCTTTGCGTACTTCGGCGCGTTGTTTCCCGTCCCTCATTCTTCGAAAAAAAGTACGATAAGTGATACTTGTGTTTTTACGAAGCTCATCGACCATTTTACGATGGATTTCGCTCATCATTGCCAAGTGGCGTTCTACTTGATCATCCTTCCACCATCGTGGATCGTTTTCTGGTAATAATTCAACTACTTCAGCAGACAATCCACTTGTTCGCATACTCGGTGGTTCGGGGATATCGATGTAGTTCCAAAGGAGGTTGCCATTCTGTTCAACAGCTTTTATTAGACCAGGATTAGAAAGCGATTTTGAACGTCTTAAGAAAAATGCCAAGTCAGAAGATCCGGCAGGATGCCGAGTCCCGATAATGAAAACACGTGGACGACTTAGCGGGGTGAACCGTCGGGCGTCCAGGATAAATACATCACAGTAATAACCAATATCATTAACCGCTTTGACAGTGAGCCGAAAATCATCCCCCTCATTAGAATAAAGCCAACCAATGACATTCTCCAACATAATAAACGGGGGTGCAAGATTTTGTTCATTTTGTGCTGCTAAAATATCTCGAAATCCCCAAAATGCGCTAGAATGTCTCCCTTTAGTAACTCCGTTCATATTGCCTGCAAGGGAAAGGTCGATGCAAGGGAACGAAGAGGTTGCCAACGTTGATAAAGGTACATTTTCTGGTTTTAAGTCAAAGACGTTCTTTTCGTTGAAATTATGTGCAGAATCCCGAAAATATGCCTTATACATTGTTAGCTTTTCCGGGCTGTTGTCATTAGCAAATATTACACGCCAGCCTTCGCGCTCCAATCCATACCGGACTAAACCAATCCCAGCGAAGTATTCAGCCACAGTTAAGGGTATTCTACGTTTAAACGGTCTAACTATATCCGGCTGTTCGCAAAATATTGGCGTTCCCATATTTATTCTCTATGGAGTAGTTAATACACAACTGGGTAGTATTTCTAACTTATATCATATCAAAGGAATTCCTTCTTAGTAAGATTCTAATAAACTCATCTTTCCTCAATTTCCCCCGGAAGTTGTTCACTTTTTTTCATCTGGTTGAACCGTTCCATGTAACTACGAATACTAACCGGTCGGACTTCTACATCATTTCCAGTCGTAGTTGGCCGAAGTTTGTTGATTTCGATCAGCCTACTTACAACTATTGATTTCAATTCTGCCTCAAGCTTTTTTCCCAAACTCTTGGCAAATTCGTGAGCGCGATAAATTACGGAGGGAATGATCTTACTAAGAATTTTATCGGAAAGAAAATTGTGCTCTCGATCGATCGAGAATTTTACAACACTAAGAGCGTCAACAATTTTTTGAATTACGCGATCAACCCGTTCACCAGCCCCCAAACGACCATTTTCATCCATTGAAAAATCACGAAGTGAAGTTAAGAACTCATAACGAGGCAGAAGAGGTGGGGGTTCTCCAGCGGTATGGCCAATATAAAATGATACAAAGTCTGCATTTTCACACATGAAGACAAAATCGTCATCAGCCGCGTCTACTGTTGCTATAAATGGAAGATCCCCACCATACCGTTCATTTTCAAGCAATGCGTGTTCTTTCTTTTTATTAAAGAATTCAGACCAAGTCTCTCCAGCGAGCTGGTGTGCATAATATTCTGTAACCGCTGGGAATTGGCGTAATATAGCACAGGTCACGTAAAATTGATTTTCAACGGCTGGCAATGAAGATAGCAAAGTTGTAATAGCCATGTTATCAGTAATATTTGCCGCTCTAGAGTAATCCCAATCGGCGGCGATTGGATGACCAAAGCGTTCACGGGAGCCTTGAACGATATACCAATTTATTACTTGCGAGAAAATTCGCAATTCTGTGGATTTCACGGCTCCGCCAAACACCGTAGCTCGATCCTTGCCTATCATGATGCGTTCAAGAATTTTCCTTTCAAGGCGGATACCTTCCCTCACAATTTCCCCATATGGATCTTGACGGTTATAGTGGTGAAATTCGCGTTCCTGAGGGACAATGGTACCATCTCGAAGGTGAACATGCGGTTTTGGTATTAAGGAATGAGGCGGGCGTAAATCTTTCGCTGTGCCAGTAAAGACTGACTCATCTACGCGGAACTGAACAACATCAGTTGCAGCTTTCGACATGTGTTCGTATTCTGACTCACTTAATCCAGGAAAAAGTGATTGCGCCAGAACCATGCCTTTATATGATGGATCATCAATTGTCTGTCGAGTAAATGGTGCGCTATGTACCATTTCTTCACGCCCTTCTTGTTGCTCCTGGATCCCCGAAAGGCGTATATAGACCATACTATTATTAAATGTTATGACATCGGAGACATCTTCATAAAACCCACGTGCTGTACGGATAGCCAATGTTCCTGCGTGCATACTGCCATCGCTACCAGAGATAGTCATATTCCGTTTAAGTTTGATATCTGGATCGTCCGAGGGGGAAATTTTCCGGATAAATGTGTTACCAAAAACTCTCAGTTTAAGAGCTTCTTTCAATAATTTCGGGGTGAATTTAACATCCCCTATACCGTTGATTATTTGAACCCAACTTGGCAAGAACAAAGCCTCATGAGGCAAGCTTAATCCGCGATAAGCTATCCCTTCTAGCCTTCGATAATCAGCTTCCAATCGTCTTTCAGAAGGTGAATCTGCTATCTCGGAGACGCCATCCTCATTCTTGTGTCGAAGAATCTCGATATCTTTTTGGACGAGGTTTGCCAGGTCCAAAATCATCCGAAGGAAAATATCCACGGGATCTTCATCAAGAAGAGCCTCCGCTGCTTTACGGATGACTGAATTGCTATTCTCTTCATAATAGTTTTGGGCATCAACAATCCTGGCCAGTGCTTCTGTGGTTCGGAAGAAGGGCAGAAGTTCATATATATCATCTAGGGTTAATGGATTCCCGACATGAAGAGTGGGTGAAATTGTATATAATCGGCCACGTTCTGGATCGTCATTCGATGTCTCAACTTTACCTGACGCCTCCATGCGATCAAGAATCTTATAATACGCAGTAAGTGTTACATTATCTTCCAGAATGGATGTTACATTATCGTATATATCTTTGACCGACGCGCTGCCAGTTTCTTGTTTCCGCAAGAACTGGAGGATCGCGTGTTCTCGAGCTGGAACATCGACCTTGGGGCTCATAAATCTACCCTCCGTTTTCCATCCCAACCGAGTTTCACAAAATCCTTCCAAATATCCGGTGTCTGTCCCCCATGCACGGTTAATCGCTCACGTACTTGAATCACTGTTGCATGGCGAATGGTCTCATAAGACCCGGTTAATATACATGTTCCTTGTGGCAATTTAGGAAGTTGCTTTATTAGATCTTCAGAAGCATCGGAGAATACACCCCGTAAGGCATCTAATTGGTCAGGCTCAATTGCATGCAGAAAACGAGTAAGCAAACGTTTAAGTATCGCGCGATCCACATCCTGCGGCGATTGTGTAGTTAGTATTAACCCAATTTTGTAATGTCTGCCAATTCTGGCAATTTCTCGAAGCACTTGCGTTGTAACCGAAGAGTCATCGTTTGGTGCAACCAAGTGAAATTCATCAATACTGAATACTACAAAGAGATTATCCTTTTGAGACGCCAATCTCTGCAAATCACGTGCAATTGAGGCTACTATTAGACGCAAATCAGAGACCAGCATGCGCCGGCAGTCAATATTTATGATAGCCCCAGGCTTAATATGGCTTTTCCATTCAAATGGTGCGCCAATATAGGGGATATATTCAAGGCTAGATGCTCTTTGAACAGCGGGATTTATTGTGACAGCCTTATCCATTTCCAACTCTGGTGCAACGTCTCTTATCTTTTTAATAAGATCTGGCACTCCAAATTGTAATCCTTTCTCCAATGTGCGTTCTTTCAACAATTTCTCGTGGGCGTATCGAATCAAAGCCTCATAATTTGTACCACGCCTCATGCCTGGAATAGCATCAACCACGTCATCACCAGTGAGCGCTGAAAGTGGAAGAGTAAATCCATTCTTTCCTGGAACCAGATTTTCGCCGCCCAATTGCGTGGTTGCATCCACCATCTCGCCATTAACATCAATATTGATCTGCGGAACACCCAACATATGAAGCTCTTCAGCCAATACCCCACGGGTGTAGCTCTTTCCGGAACCAATTCCACCACCAATAAAAATGTGTCGTTGGATTATATTCTTCTTTAAGTATACCGAAACCGGCGGTTGACCTCTTGTCATACCAATAAAGATTCCCTCATTCGGAGTAGGTTCAAGTCCAAGCGCTTCCTGAATGAGAAAATCGTCGGCAACGTAGATAGGAGAACCGGCGCGAGGTAATGTTTGTGCATTCCGAATAGTCATCTGTCCATCAGTATTAATTACGGCCTCTTCCAGCGGTTCAATTTCTGCGACCCGATAAATGACTGTCGAGCTACCCTCAGATGCATATTCAGTTTGAATCGGTAAAACATCCCTCATCACTGAACTAGTCGCATCCTCATGGGGATTGATTTCCCAAACGTTAGAAACCCTAGCCAAGATATAGCATTTTTCATTTTCGCTCGTTATTGATTCGACAGCAACCATTACACCCGATTTTGGAGAAGGGACATCTGCCGCTATCCGGAAATGTTGAATTAGATAATTCGGCGAACGCATTGTTTCGATTGCAATAAGGGATCCAATTTTATGACCAGGACAGAAACAAGCAATGTTACTTGATTGACTAGGCAATAAATGATTGATGTTACTGTCATTATTCTCTTGTGATATTTCGGTACCTGATTCAGGGCTCATGTTATCCTCCTTGATGTTAATTAACCTTTTTATGGTTATAGGTTAATACTTTTTGAAGTAATTGTCAATAGTAGATTTATGAGAATAGTATGACCAGCTCTGGTTCGCTCAAGTAGTATTAATTTGTTCTGTGAATGTAAAGTGAGCAGTTATTGACATCGAGTTATGCGTATTTTGACGACGTTTACCTGGGTGGCAGCCAGTGGCTTATTCAAACTAGGATTCACCTTGGAGGCCGTCTTTTCTTCATCTTTTGATGTTATTAAGCAGATGGTAAGATTGGTCAAGTTGCCCAGGGAAAAATCATTTTAGCTCTAGGTGGATGCTTTTTGGAGCAATTCGCCGGAGGCGAATTGCTCATGAGATACAAAAACAAGACGGCTGAACGACCGCCTGAATATCCGGGCTCTGCTCCACTCAACGCTTCTACATCATCCTCTGGCGTATACCCTCGCGCAGGCGCTCCGCATGCGGAGCGCGCAATGATTCAAGATCGGGTATGCAAGGCGGGCTCAAGCTGCGCGGCTTTCACCGGAGCGTCCTTCCAGACCGGGTCGCGCAGCAGCAGGAGCACCACCCCCGCCAGGACCAGCATCCCATGGATGCCCGCTCCGAAACTCCAGATCGCGTCTGCGGGCGTGTAGATCATGCCGGCGAAATAGTTGGCGGTTTGGTCGATGATGGCGTGCATAAAGGCTACCAATCAGATGCTCCCAGTCTTGAACATGGATTGCCCGAGCACAACTATGCGGGCCGGCAGGCGGAATAGTTACGATCCCGGGCAGTCTCGCCCATCATTTCCAGACCCAAACAAGAAATCCACTCCCGCGGGTATGCGGCCCAACTCGTCCTTGACATTTCCCCACAGTTGATGTATTCTATAAACAGGTTTGCACCATAGACCAGTTTATGCGTTTTCTATATCAGCATCCTGTTCCTGCGGAGATACAGCCATGAAAAACAACTTTCCCGAAGACCCGGTGGCCCGCTCCCGGCGACGTGCGATTCAGTACCAACACGTGGATGGCGGCTATGAGTTTACTTTTGGTGGGGCGATCCTGCTCATGGCCGTCTGCTTTGCGATCGTCGGCCAGTTAATATCCGCTAACTCATTTTTCTCCAATACCCTGCTGCCCTTTGCTCCGCTGGTGGTGTTTGTCGGGGGAGGATATCTCATCGATTTCCTGGTTCAACGCTTCCGGATGCGCGTCACTTATCCGCGCACCGGCTATCTTACCTACCAGAAACCCCAGCCCCTCAAGCGCTCCACGCGTTGGGCGATTCGGATCGGCATACCGCTTCTCACCGTGGTCCTGCTGGGTATCACCTTCTTGAATCGCGCAAGGTTTCCAACGGGAAATCAGGATTTCGCGTCTGCGCTGATGCCATCTTTTTTTGGACTGCTGTTTAGTGGCCTTTGGGTGGTGATTGGTTGGAAGGTCTCGGTACCGCGCTTCTATCTGACTGCCGCCGTTACTTTGCTGGTTAGCGCGGGGCTTTTCCTCAACGGTGTGGGCGGCAATACCGCCTGGGCGGGGTTAC
>JAQTMA010000161.1 GCA_028714615.1 Anaerolineaceae bacterium
AGGGGCGCACATTGAGTGCAATAAATTCTCCCAGCAGGGTCACGCGCAGGTGGGATTGCAAATCAACAATGACTGCCAGCAGGGTAAGAGCTAGACCGCCCCCTATCGCCATCACCAGGATTGAAAGCACAGCCCGCGCCCGTCGCCGCCAAATCTGGCGCAGCGCCAGGCCAAGGTGGGTGAGCGGGGTGGGAAGACGGGAAATGACGCCGAGCGCCACCTCGCCCTGGCCGAGAGTCAGGGCTGGGAGTTGACTGATTGCCCGTCGAATCGGCGGGAGCGCGGTAGCAGAGTAGACGAGGGGCGCCATCCCAGAGACCGCCAGGATCGCCGGCCAGGAGATGCGCAGGCCCAGTGCCAGACTGAGCGCCAGGGAAGCCAGGGCTGCCACCAACGCCGCGAGCAGGCCATTCAGTAGGGCTCCACTGAAGAGCAGTCCGGTAACCTGGGAAGCGCGCCAGCCTACCGCTAGTAATAAACCCACCTCCTCACGCCTGGCCAGTATGGCCACCTGAGAAAGGTTGGCCAGGAAAAGCCCAGTGGCCACCAGGAGCACGCCTAATAGGGTGAGATTGGCGGTGTTGAGACCCTTGGAGACGTGCACCGCTGCTCCTAGCGTGGTCCACGGCTCTTCCACCACGCCCAGTCCGGGTACCTCCACCAGAATCTTTTGAGGCGAGGCTCCGGCGACGATGTCTACGTGTAATCCGGTGCGCTCAGCAATCTCCGCCGCCACCTGCTCCACCCGGGCCACGGAGTCGGGTGTGTAGGCGGAAATGCCCCTCACCCGTACCCGGACGGCGTCGATGAAATCTTCCCGCGCTCGCAGGTAGCGTGCGCCTTCCAGGGTGGTCAGCGCCAAAGGGGGGCGGAGAATGAAACCGGCCGGGTTAAGATCAGGCGTCATCACTTGGGGGGTCACACGGTTGCCAGCCGCATCGTAGCGCAGTGTGGCCAGTGGCGGCTCATAAATGCCCAGCGGGACGTAGGCCAAGGGGTCTTGTGGAAGGCCCAGGCGTTGAAAATCATACGCACCGCGGACGCTCAAGACGAATGCCGGCGGAACGGTGACATCAATCGGGCGAAACAGGGTCGCCTCTGCAGGGACGTTCACCGGAAAGGTCGCTCCCCGCAACGCTCCCAGGCTGGTAATCTGCGGGGCGATATCGGCCCATTTTCCCTGCGCGATCGCTTCCAGGCTTAACCGCTCTGGCTCGGCTTTAGGCGCGGGTCTGAGGAGGTAATGCACGGATCCTGGGTATAGCAAAAGGTTGCGGTTCAGGTCCGAAAAGCCGCCATAGGGCGAAGCCTGGACCGGCTTACCCGGGCGGAAGTAGAGAGAGAGTTTGGCTAGAGGCGAGAGCAGCGAATCAAGGCGGGCCGTCTCCTGCAACAAGAGTTCGCCTTCCTTCGCCTGCAGATGGGGACCTAGCTCGGCGAGGACCCCATCTGCCTCTGCCTGGTTCCCGAAGAGTCGCTGCTGTTCGGGAAGATCGAGCGCCAAGGCGCGCACCCGCAGCGAGACATCCAGGTTCAGGAAGGAGCGGCGGTTGACGAGGACTGGGATGCTGGCCGCCTTGCGTGCCTGATCACTGAATTTGTCATATGTCTCAGCCAGGGCCTCCCTTGCTGGTAGGTAGCTGCCGCTGACCAGGGTTTGGTCCAGGCCGATCAAGGCTGCCTCGGCCTCAGGATCGATCCCAGCCACCAGCGTCCATAACGGCGGGAGCTCTCCTACCAGCAGGTCAACCCCCTTCCCACCTGGGGTACCCACGGTCGTTTGGATATTTTGAGTGAACCAACCAGAGAGCCCATCGGGGGCGGCGAAAAAGGCGGTGCGCCGATCGAGGGATTGGGGGTCGCCTGCTCCCTGGGGCAAGGTCATCTCCAGATTGATCTGGTAGAGGTGGTTAGACGCCACCGGATCCATTTCCAACACCACCGTTCCGGTTTTGTTGAGTAGGAACCCGATTGCCGAAACTGGTGCGGCGACCTCTACGTCGGAAAGGCCGCGGATCAGGTCGAGCTCCTGGCGGGTGATCCCTCCGGCTGGCGTGCCGAGGTAATTGCCTTCCACCACACCGGTCCGCGCTTCCACCGCTGGAATGGCGGAGGCGGGGCGTACCAGCAGATCGTAGGCACCCCGCCAGTGCTCGGAGAGGTCCGTTTTCGCCGTAACTTCCACCGTCTGCGAGGCGGCTACGAACGTGGCCAAACCGGTACAGAAGATCAAAAGCCCGAACAAGCGCAGCCAGAAGGAATCCTGTCGCCGCCACAGGTCCTTAGCCGCCTGGAGGAACAGCGTCATGGGTTATACCCTTATTGCTTGTGAACGTGAGTATAGTCGTAAGCGGGGCCTCCCGTGCCTTCGCCTGTCCAGGTTTGATAGTACGTGCCTGGGGGATCAATTTGAGGAGGTTCTGCCTGAACTGTATCGCTCCTCGCGCTGATCACCACGAGGGCAATTATTGCAATTCAAACATGCAATACCCTAAATGTTTTTCTATTCATCATGATCCTCCTTTTTTGGATGAATATGTTTCTAGTGTACCAAGGACGGCAGGATTCGTCATGAGGTCAAAGTCATGATTCCACCCATGACTTTTACCCTATCCCAATTATCTGGGATCTCGGCCATGCCTCCCGGAATCTGCAAGAGGGGGTTGGGGATCCTAGGGGTAAGTTACTTTACCATGCTGTCGGCATCCAGTAGTAGCTAGACCTAAATCTGTGGGATCGAATGGGAGTAGGCGGAGCTGCATGACCAGATCCAACCTCGTCTCGGGGTTGAGCTCCGGCTGGGCCAACTGCTCGGCCAGCGCCGGGAGTTGCTCCCGCTCGTTTTCCGCGATCGCATCCTATTGCTCGGCGGGCTGGCCCGCCAGCTCCATCCGCTCCCCCCAGCGCCTGGTCGAGCATGGGCTGGATCCTGGTCAGCCAGGTGCGCAAGTACTATCGCCTGGGGACCTGTGCGCAGGGATGAAAATGTTATTGTAATCATCCGCAAAATACAGTAATATGATCTATATTGGATGATTACAATATCCTTCGAATAGGGCGGTTTTCTGGAGAGGGGATAGATGCGCGAGTCAATCGAAACGATCATTATCGGTGGGGGACAGGCCGGCCTTTCCCTCGGTTACTTCCTCAAGCAGTTGGGCATAGAGCACCTCATCCTGGAGCAGGCAGGCCAACCCGTGGACACCTGGCGCAACCAGCGCTGGGACTCGTTCACCCTGGTCACCCCCAACTGGACCTTTCAGATCCCAGGGATGGAATACCAGGGCAACGACCCCCACGGCTTTCTGCCGCGTGAAGAAATCGTGGCCGCTTTTGACCAACACATTCATCGCAACCGGTTCCCGATCCGTTGCAACACGCGCGTGACGGCGGTTGACCTCCAACCAAATGGTTACCGGGTCGAGACCAGCCAGGGAACCCTGGACGCCCGCAACGTGGTGATCGCCACCGGCCTGTTCCAAACGCCCCGGATTCCGCCCTGGGCTGCCGGCATTCCTCCCGACATTTTCCAGGTGTCTTCAAACCAATATCGTAATCCGGACGCGTTGCCTGAGGGCGCGGTGCTGGTCATCGGATCGGGACAGTCGGGCTGCCAGATCGCCGAAGAGTTGTACCAGGCTGGCCGGGTCGTCTACTTGAGCGTGGGCGCCGCACCTCGCATTCCCCGGCGCTACCGTGGAAAGGATGCCGTCGAATGGCTGAAGCTGCTCGGTTTCTTTGAACGGACGCCGGCGATGCTCAAATCTCCCGCGGAGCGGTTTATGGGGACGCCCCAGCTATCTGGGAAAGGCGGAGGGCGCAGTCTCAACCTGCACGTGTTCGCTCGGGAAGGAGTCCGGCTGCTCGGACATTTTGTGGATGCGCAAGGCTACCGAGCTCGCTTCGCGCCTGACTTGAAAGAAAGCCTGGCCAAGACTGACGGGATCGAGAAAGAGATGATTGCCAGCATCGATCGTGCCATCCAGGCGCACGGGATCGACGCTCCGGCGGAGGAGGTCCCCCAGTATACAGACGGATACCAGGTTCCACCCATCGAGCAACTAGATTTGAAGGCTGCCGGGATTTCCACCCTGCTTTGGGCGTGTGGTTTCCGCTTCGATTATTCCATCGTCCACCTCCCCGTCGTGGACGAGGCCGGTTTCCCCATCCAAAACCATGGCATAACCCGGTACCCCGGGCTGTATTTCGTTGGACTGCCCTGGCTGTATAAATTCAAGTCGGGCTTATTAATGGGTGTGGGAGAAGATGCACAATTTATTGCACAGCAAATTGCGTCAGCCAGGACCGTTGCGGGGCAGAACGGTTAAGGGGTTTTGCAGGCGTGAGCCGGCCACCTCAAGGATCGTGAAATGTGACCGGCTTTTGTTTCATCCATGTTCACTGAGTAGGCTGTTTACTGTGCAGTGACGATCACCTCTCCTTTCATATCCTGTGAATGGAAGTCGCACACGTAGGGGAAATTGCCTGCCTTGGTGAAGGTATAGCTGGTGGCGTCTCCCGGGCGCAGCGCCGGACTCTTCCAGTTGATATCACCCAATAAATGCACATCGTGAGTGAAATTGTCTTTGTTGGTCCACGTCACGGTTTCGCCGACTTTCACTTGGATGGTAACCGGGTCGAAGCGATAGCTGGGGGGCATGCTGACCTGGTTCGTCTGGACGGGCGCCTGGCCTTGGGCGGATTGGGAAGCACAACCGTTGAGCACGAACATACTGAAAGCGAGAAAAGAAACGATTAGCAATTTCCGCATGGGTTTTGACCCCGGTACTTAAGTATGGCTGGAAGTGCTGGCCCGGCTGACGCTTCGCACCGTCTGGAACGCGCCAACGAAAACCAGGATGAATCCGACCAGGTCCAATACTTCGGAAATCGTATGGGCGAACAGGAAAACCGTCCAATCCAGGTGGTACGTCATGTAGACGAGTTCTGCGATGGCATAGAGGGTAAAACCCCAGCCAATTGTCCGAGCAGAATCGCCGCCGGCATTAAAAGCGCGGTAGGCCAGGTAAGCCCCTACGATGAAAGCAACCAGATGGACGACAATGAAGAACGCAGGGGGAAGAGCATTAATAAATGAACCGATAGGCATAGCAGATACTCCTTTCTGATTGAACTCACCAATCCGGTGATTGAAGTTTGGAAATTCCGAGTGGTTAAATAGATAGGATCACCTCCTTTCCGATATCGATCCTGCTGAATTGGATGCAATCAAGGTGATATCGCTCTCTTGACTTGCTTCCGGATGGGGTTTGGTCAGGATGACGCCGATCAAGATCATGAGCATGCCGGCGAAAAGCGCGAGATGAACGAAATAACCATCTGGTCCCAGAAAGGGGTCCAGCGCTCCCGGCCTGGAAGCTGAAAAACCATGATAGATCAGGTCGAGTGTTCCCGAGAGAACAAAGACCACTACCCCCAATCGCAAGAGCACCGATAACCCAACAAAAGCCCTGCTCAGCTTTAATGATAAGATCCGTAGCCAACCCATAGCATTCCTTTCGGTCTCCAACAGGGGTACGGTCAATAAACATTATATTTATGATATTATTATTGTAAAATAAACGGAAAATAATAAGTGGGGATTTACCCTACGACAGGGTAGGGGAATCCCTATTAATCTACGTCCTCCCAGCACGTTTTCCTGATGAGCCATGCTGCCGGTTGAGAAAATTAGCGATAGAATTGCTATGGTTCGCACCACCGGCAGTTCTACCTGGTGAAGGAGTTCGTCCATGACCTTGATACACGAATCTGATTTCCGAAACCTGTTTGTAGGGGTCGAAGCCCACGTTCCCGTGTTGGATGGGTCCATGCGTCCGTACATCAACCTGGATAACGCTGCCTCGACCCCAGCTTGCAAGCGGGCAGCCGGTGCGCTCAACCAGGGTCTGACGTTTTACAGCAGCGTGCATCGCGGGACCGGATTCAAGAGCCAGCTTTCTACCCGTTTATACGAGCAGGCCCGTCTCACGGTGCTGAGGTTTCTGCACGCCAACCCGGATGAGCACGTCTGCATCTTCGGCAAGAACGCCACCGAAGCGCTCAATAAGCTTGCCCGCCGCTTTCCGTTCACGCCGGAACGAAATATCGTTCTGGTCAGCCTGATGGAACACCATTCGAACGACCTGCCCTGGCGGCCGGTAGCCAACCTCATCCATGTCGCCGTCACCCCAGACGGCCGCCTGGATGAAGACGATTTTGACCGTCAACTGGCCCGTTACGCTGAGCGAGTGGCGCTGGTATCCATCTCGGGCGCCAGCAACGTGACCGGGTTTCAAAACCCAATCCACCGCCTGGCCGAGAAGGCCCACGCAGTCGGAGCTCAGATTGCCGTTGACTGCGCCCAGTTGGCCCCTCACCGCTCCATTGACGTCCGCCCACTCTCCGATGCGGGCCACCTGGATTACGTTGCCATTTCTGCGCACAAAATGTACGCACCCTTCGGAACGGGTGCGCTGGTCGGTCGCCGGGATACCTTCGCGCAAGGGGATCCCGATCTGCGCGGCGGAGGTGAAGTCGAGCTGGTCACGCTTGATTCGGTGCATTGGTCTGCTCCTCCGGACCGGGACGAGGCGGGCAGCCCTAACACGCTGGGTGCGATTGCCCTGGCGGCTGCCATCGAACAGTTGGAGGAGATCGGTATGCCGCAGGTGGCTGCTCACGAAGCCGAGCTCACTGCGCACGCCCTGGCGCGGCTCCCGGAAGTCCCCGGCCTGGTCGTTTTGGGCGACTCGCATCCAGACCAGGCTGCCAGCCGCCTGGGGGTCATCCCGGTGTATTTAACCGGCGTTTCTCATTTTTTGGCAGCGGCGGTGCTGGGTTACGAGTTTGCCATTGGCGTGCGCAACGGTTGTTTCTGCGCCCACCCCTATATCCTTCATCTCTTGCAGGTTCCCGCGGATGAAGTCCGGCGGGTGCGAGCGGCCATGCTGACCGGAGACCGGCGGGACGTCCCGGGATTGGTGCGCATCTCATTCGGCCTCTATAACACCCTCGCCGAGGTGGATGCGTGTGTCGATGCTTTGAAAAGCATCGCGAAAGGCGCTTACCAGGGTGCCTACTTCCAGGATACTTCCACGGGCGAGTATCATCCACAAGGGTGGCAGGTGGACTATTCCCCCTACTCTCCATTAAACCTCGAACAAGAAGGAGCATCTCGATGAAGCTAACGGTGATCGGCGGGGGCGGGGTACGCTCCCCCTTGTTCGTCGCCTCTGCCTTACGGCGCGCTGAACAAACCTGTCTGAATGAGCTATGCCTGATGGATATCGATGGGGGCCGGCTTGAAACGATGAGAGGGCTGTGCCAGGCAGTTGCTCAACATATGGAAAGCTCGGTCAAGATCACCACCACGCTCGACCCACAGGCTGCCCTGCAAGGCGCCGATTATATCGTCACCACCATCCGGGTTGGAAATGAAGCCGGCCGGGTGTTGGATGAACGCATTGCCTTGCGCCACGGCGTCCTCGGGCAGGAGACGACCGGCCCGGGTGGTTTTGCCATGGCGATGCGCAGTATCCCGGCTATTTTAGATTATGCAGCGCTGGCTCAGAAACTGGCCCCGCGGGCCTGGATCTTGAACTTCACCAACCCGGCCGGGTTGGTCACGCAGGCGTTGCGCTGGAGTGGCTTTGCGCGCACGGTTGGCATTTGCGACGGGGCCAACCTGGCCCAGGCGGATGCCTCCAAATGGCTGCAGGTCGAACCACACCGGTTGGTTGCCGAAGTGTTTGGCCTCAACCACCTCTCGTGGACCCGCCGGGTCTGGCTGGATGGCGAAGACGTGCTGCCAGGGCTCTTAAGGAACCCGGAATACTGCGCCAATAGCAGCATCAAGGTATTTGATTATGACCTCATTCAATTGCTCGGGATGCACCTGAATGAGTATCTATACTATTATTACTACGCGGAACGGGCGCTCGAGCAGATCCAGCGCGACCGTCAGACGCGGGGTGAAGAAGTCCTGGCGTTGAACCAGAAGTTGTTCGATACCCTGCGCACTCCTGATCTGCAGGCCCATCCGGAAGAAGCGCTGCGCACCTATATCGGTTATGAAATGCGCCGCAGCGCCACCTATATGCACTACGCCCAACCGGCTGGACCGACGATGGAGCAAGCCGACCAGATCGACTTTAGCCCACTGCGCGTCTCGCCGGAAGAAGGCGAAGGGTATGCCGGGGTGGCCCTGGATATCATCACAGCGCTGGAATCCGGGAAACCGCTGCGCACGGCGCTTAACGTTCCCAACCAGGGAGCCATCGAAAGCATGCACGCCGACGACGTAGTCGAGGTCAGTTGCAGCGTTGCGGATGGGGAGATTCGTCCTGTCCACATCGGAGCAGTGCCGCCCATCACCGCGCACCTGATGGGGCAGGTGAAAAACTACGAACGCCTGGCTGTCGAAGCCATCCTGACCCGTTCGCGCCGCTTAGGCATCCAGGCGCTCATGGAACACCCCCTGGTGCAGTCCTACTCTCGCTCCACAACGCTGATGGACGAGTATTTGCAGGCCCATGGTGCCTACGTTGGCGACTGGAGTGGGTGAAAGAGCTTGATAGACCGTTTTTAGCGGGTGGATTTCTCGCGGCTGCCGATCAAGTTGATCGCTAAAGAACCTGGCAATATAGACCATATTTTCCAAATGGTACTTTCTCATCGAATACGCTCTGAAATCAGAGCGTATTGGTTTTAAAAGATTGGCAGGGCAGTATGCAGAATATGGATCGTAATGGAAGTTGAAATTGCAATTGAAATTGCAACTTGATTTTCGGATAAAAATCTGATATACTGTATATACAGTAATTCTGCATAGGCAGATATACATACGAAGGAGAGACATGGAACTCACAATTCAAGTCCGAGAACGTGGTGTAGTCACGCTCCCTGCCGAGTTGCGTGAAAAGTACAATATCGAAAACGGGAAAATCTTCCGCCTAGTGGATCTTGACGGAATCTTTGTATTTGTACCGATGGTGCCAATGGTTCCGGAGTTGGCTAACGAGATCGAACGGATTCGTCTGGAAGCTGGCTTGAGTGTTGATGAGCTCTTGGATGATCTCCGCAAACAACGCGAACGGTACAACAAGGAAAAGTATGGCAAACAACCCTCCTAAACCGCGCATCTTCGTAGATGCTGATGTCCTTTTTGCGGGTGCAGCTTCACCAAACGAGCATAGTGCCAGCTTGGTGATCCTCCGAATGGCAGAAATCACGTTGATCGAAGCGGTGGCGAGTGAGCAAATCATCACCGA
>JAQTMA010000162.1 GCA_028714615.1 Anaerolineaceae bacterium
GCCGGCCAACCCGGTAGGCCGGGTGGGAAGGGCAGCCCGCGCAGCCGCTCGAGTAAATAACAGCGCCGGTCGGCATCCGTAGCATCCTCCCAGGGAGCAAAACGATGCGAACATAGGCCAGGCGCTCCCTCCAGCGCATCCACTTCAAGACCGGAGTCATCTGCAAGAGAAATGCAGCCGCTTGCACGGACATATGCCAGGGCCTTAAGTGCAGCATTCTCCGCATAGGTTTGACCGTCCTCGGGGACCCGCAAATGCAATCCCAGCTCGGCGGGCGTGAGCAAGCGAACATGCAAAGTCTTGAGCAAATCCTGCATTTCGATCACTTTACCGGGATTTTCCGTCGCTAACAACAACTGGCGCATCCATAACTCCTTCGTAGAGGTACAGGCTTATTTTAACCGAGCTCCAATGAGAACGCCAGAAAGATATTATGATATTTATACATTTAATGATAAATTCTTGACTTTCAAAAATGGTTATGCTATACTGTAGCGGAAATTATCTTATCATCACTGTTAGTTGTTACTGTGTCACAGTTACGTCACCCTTTGCGGCTTAACGTCGGTTTCCTGGTCAACCAGCCGATTGGCACCAGCCGCGAATTCCATTTCGACTTTACGTCGATCCATCTACAGCCAGATTTGGATTTGAATAAGCTTGCCGGTTCGGTGAAAATCAGCCGTACTCCGCAAGGATTACTGGTACAAGCGAAATTCCAAGCTGAAATTGACGCTGAGTGTGTGCGTTGCCTGATCGAATTTGCACATCCACTCGCGATTGACTTTGATGAACTGTATGCTTTTACTCCACGCTCCGTGTCGGAATCAGGTTTGATCCTACCGGAGGATGCACACATCGATTTGGAGCCGCTGGTACGTGAGTATCTACTGATCGAAATCCCCATTAGTCCCCTTTGCAAGCTAGAATGCAAAGGGCTATGTCCTGTCTGTGGAGAAGATCTAAACGAACATCTCTGTGAACATGCTTCTAGCGAAAAAGTATGACATTATGAATTTGTAAGATGGGTAGGTTATTGGTGAGTTTCATCGCCGTTATTAAGCAAGCATGGGGAGGTTCTCACTCCTCCAGTCAGCGCGGTGGTGATGGGTTGCATACCAACCGGTGTTCGTCTACGAAGGGAGGGCGTACGTGACATATCCGGGCAGGCGCAGAAAGAATACCGAGATCCTGAGCATGTTGCTCGAAAAAGCAGATGTTCAGGGATATCTCACCACGGAAGATTTAATGGAGTTTTACCCCAATGGGGACGAGGATGCTGAGCATCTCAGCGCCATCGTGGTGGCATTGCGCCGGCGCGGCGTGGACATCCTCGACCGGGAATCCGACTTCGAGGCAGCCGATGAGGATTCTCTGCCACAGAGTGATTTTGATCCATACGCAGACCTGGAGCGCATATCTACCGACGACACGGTAGGCCTGTACCTGAAAGAGATGTCGCGCGTACCCCTGCTCAGCACCGAAGAAGAGTTGGACATTGCCAAGCGCATCGAAAAGGGCAATACCGCGCGCAAAGAGCTCAACCAATCGGGGAGTCGTAATCATTCGCAACAGCAGCGCTCGGAGTTGGAAGCTACCATCCAGGACGGGGTGCAGGCGCGCGAGCACCTGATCAAGGCTAACACCCGTCTGGTGGTTAGCATTGCCAAAAAGTACATTGGACGCGGTGTGCCGTTCCTGGACCTGATCCAAGAGGGGAACCTGGGCTTGATGAAAGCCGTGGAGAAATATGATTATCACCGCGGCTTCCGCTTCTCGACCTACGCCACCTGGTGGATCCGCCAGACCATTACCCGCTCGATTGCCGACCAGGGCCGCACGATCCGCGTCCCCGTCCATATGATCGACCGCATCCGCCAGCTCTACAAATTGACACACGAGATGGAACAGGACCTGGGGCGCATCCCCACGATGGATGAGCTGGCGGGTGAAATGGGGCTCTCCCTGCGCAAGGTGCAGTGGATGATGCGCGTTTCGTGGCTGCCGCTTTCACTGGAAAGCCCGGTGGGCGATGAAGAAGACTCGGAGCTGGGCATGTTCGTGGAAGACGATATCACCCCCACCCCCATCCAGGCGGCCTACGGGAACATGCTGCGCGAGAAGGTCGAGGAAGTGCTCTCCACGCTCTCCCCTCGTGAGGCGCGCATCTTGCGCTTGCGGTTTGGCCTGGATAATGGCCATACTTACACGTTGGAAGAGGTCGGGCAGAAGTTTGGCCTGACGCGCGAGCGCATCCGCCAGATCGAAGGCAAGGCCTTGCGGCGCCTGCGCCACCCGCGGCGCGCCCGGCAGTTGAAGGATTATTTGTAATGATGCATCTCAGTTCCGTTATGGACATGCTGTTTCCAAAGCGGCGACCTCCAGCCAGAGGGGCCGCCTGAGGGCATTCTTGCCTGAAAACAAGCGCTGGCGAGGGCCGGCGCTTTTCGTTTCCACCTGGCTTGTCATGTTACAATCGTGCCATCATTTTCATAAGTTTGTCTGAGGTGACGTATGTCTGATCCCATTCTGGTTGCCGTTGCCTGGCCTTACGCCAACGCCGAGATCCACGTTGGCAACCTGACCGGTTCTTATTTGCCCGCCGACATCTTCGCACGCTACCAGCGCCTGCGGGGGAACCGGGTGTTGATGGTGTCCGGGTCCGACTCACATGGCACCCCCATCACCGTGCGGGCGGACGCCGAAGGGGTGACTCCCCTCGAGGTTTACCAACGCTTCCACGCCAACTTCCTCGAATTATTCCAGAAGTTGGGGCTGACCTACGACCTGTTCACCAGCACACACACCACCAACCATTTCCGCGTCTCGCAAAACGTTTTCCTGGCGCTTAAGAAGAACGGGTACCTGTTTACCAACCGCGAAATGCAGTGGTTCTCCCCCAACCTGGGGCGCTTTCTGCCGGACCGCTACGTGGAAGGTACCTGCTACATTTGTGGTTTTCCCAATGCGCGCTCAGACCAGTGCGATAAATGCGGTAACCTGCTCGACCCGGCCCAACTGATCAACCCGCGCTCGAAGATCGATGGTTCCACCCCCGAGCTGCGCGAGACGGAGCATTTTTACCTGGACCTGGGTAAGCTGCAGCCAGAAATCCTAACTTTCCTCCGAGAACGAACGAGCTACTGGCGCCCAAACGTCCTGCGCCAATCGCTCGGCCAGATCGAGAGTGAAGGCCTGCGCGGCCGGCCCATCACGCGCGACCTGGATTGGGGCATCCCCGTCCCGGTCGAAGGCTGGAATGGGAAGTGCCTGTATGTGTGGTTCGAAGCCGTGATCGGGTACCTGTCTGCCGCCATCGAGTGGTCACAGCTCACCGGGCAGCCGGAGTCGTGGGAAGACTGGTGGCAGAACCCGGCTGCACGCGCCTACTATTTTATCGGGAAAGATAATATCCCATTCCACGCGGTGATCTGGCCGGGTGAACTGATTGGGACCGGCTCCACCTTTGGCAAACTGCAAGGCGGGAAGGAGGCACCGTTGACCCTGCCTTTCGATGTGCCGGCGAATGAGTTCATGAACCTGGAGAACCAGAAGATCTCCGGCAGCCGCAACTGGGCGGTATGGGGCCTGGATTTTCTGACCCGCTACGATCCCGATTCCTTGCGCTACTACCTGACGGTGAGTATGCCGGAGACCAAGGATACCGATTGGGATTGGGAGGATTTCTTCCACCGCAACAACGACGAACTGGTGGCTACCTGGGGCAACCTGGCCAACCGAGTGCTGTCCTTCGCTTATAAGCACTGGGACGGGCATGTTCCTGAGCCGGGCGAGCTCGCGGCTGAAGACCGCCAGCTCATAGCGGCTGTGGAAGGGGGATTCCAGAGCGTAGCGGAGCAACTCGAGGCCGTGCATCTACGAGCTGCCCTGGGCGAGGCCATGCGCCTGGCAAGCGAGGTCAACAAGTACCTGGATACGACGGCGCCCTGGTTCACGGTCAAAACGGATAAACCTGCCGCAGCTCGCGCAATCTATACGGCGTTGCGCTGCATCGACTCGATCAAGATCATGCTGGCGCCTTTCCTACCCTTCACCAGCGAACGGCTGCACCAGTTCCTGGGATACGACCAGCCGTTGTTTGGCGAGCAAAGCACCGAGACGATTCAAGACGCGCTGGCCGAGCATACCGTGCTGCGCTACCACCCCGGGGAAGCATTGGGGCGATGGGAGCCCAGCCAATTACTGCCCGGGCAAGCGTTACGCCAACCCGGCCCGCTGTTTAAGAAATTGGACCACAGTATCGTGGATGAGGAGCGGGCGAGACTGGGGCAAAAGGTGTAACTGATAAATCACGAACACCTGCCCAGAACGCAGGTGCTGGGTTACACAAATGGAGGAATGACACGAATAACTCCTTTTCAAAAAAGTAACGGAACGACTAATCAGGTTCTTTACCCGGAGTTATCATTTCAGTTAATGAGTGTAATGTTTGAGGTCCATAACCAACTAGGCCCTGGTTTTACAGAGGATATCTACGAGAGAGCAGTCGTCTATGAGTTGAAATGCCGGGGAATCCCTTTTGCGGAACAAAGGCCAATTCTCGTGGCTTATAAAGACCAACCACTCGGGAATTACCGACTAGATCTCGTTATTGATGAAAAGATAATTTTAGAATTAAAAGCGGTGAGCTCACGAAACGACCAATTTAAACAACAATTGCTCTCATATTTGAAAGCAACCGGTTTGCGACTGGGTCTGTTAATCAACTTTGGGTCTATACGGGTTGAACATGTCCGTATCGTTAATTAAACCCAAATTCGTGTCATTCGATTATTCGTGCCATTCGTGATAAATGGGTGCTTCGCGATCAATACTCGATCTTATTGGTATTGAGCAGGCCTTCCAGTCTATCCCGGCCGGAGGCGGTGGGGCGGCGGGATTTGCGCACGGGACCGCGTTGGGCGGCGGCAAAGGCATAATCGGCCACCTCGTAGGCGGCCTGGGGACGGCCCAGGGCGCGGGCAGCCTGTGCGCGTTGCGCAAGCAGGGCGCCGCCGTGCTCCAACCAGTGGTACAGGGTCTCGAGCACCGCGATGGGATCCTGACCGAGATCGGCAGCTCCAGCTTCAACCACGTAGTCCGCATTACCCTTCTCTTGCCCGGGAATGGCATCAATCAGCAGCAGCGGGCGGCCACAGGCCAGGGATTCGGTGATAATCAATCCACCCGCCTTGCACATCACCAGGTCGGCTGCGTGCAGCAGTTCGGGCATGTTGCCGGCGTAGTTATACAGGTGAGTGACCGCATGCCACTGCATCTGTTGCAACTGGTGGTAGAGAACCTCATCTCCCCCGGCCACCACGACCAGTTGGATGGGCATCCCGGAGTGGTTGATGACGTGCAGGGCTTCGGTCAACCCATCCACCCGCCTCCCACCCACCGCCAGAAGGGTGGTCAGATCTGGGCGCCAACCGAGCGCAATGCGGATTTCTTCCGGAAGACGCGTCTCGGTGACCAGGTCGGGCGATACAGGGATGCCGGTAATATGAACCTGCTCAGGGAGCAGGCCGGCGTCGATGGCCAGGTCATACACGCGAGCAGTCGGGACCAGACAGTAATCAACCGAATCGTTGAACCACAGGCGATGCACGGTAGCCAGATCCGTCACCACGGTCACCAGCGGAGTGCGCGTGCGGCCGATGGTAAAGACAGCATCCAGCGGCGCCATATAGAGCGGGTAGGTCGTGACAATGGCATCCGGGTGGTAGCGCTTCACCAGGTCACGCATCACCTCGAAAAGCAACAAGATCAGGCCGCTCTCCACCAACGTAGAGGGAACGGACGCGTCGCTGGCCTGGTAACCGAGCTTGTATATCTCCGGGAGGCGACGCACCATGTGATCGTAGTCTGCCTGGCTGTCACGCAGCATAAGGGGAGTGCGCCGGTCATCCAAGGGATTGATCAGCTCTACCTGACAGGTCTCCGCATATTTTTCCTGAAGGGCAGCCGCTACCGCATTGGCAGCCGTGCGGTGACCGAAACCAGCGTCTGCGTAGAGGACCAGGATTATTTTGCGATCACTCATTGAAGTAGTATCACACTCCTTATCCGCTTGTTTCTTCCAGTATACCGAGGAGCATCAAAGAAGACAACTACTCGCTTAAGCCCAACCTTGGGGATTTCCCTGGTAGCCAAGGCTCCAGGTCAGATCAACCGGATTGAAGATCAGCTCGAAAGCGCGCTCACCGGCCATCGCCAGCACGTGCAGACCGGCCTCGTCGCGCCAACTCCGGCCGGTCGAGTCGATGGGGTAGCGAACCTCGCCGAGACGAAACTCAAGCGGCGTCACCCATCCGTCCGTTTCCCAGCGCACGGTCACTTCGAGGGGCTGCACGGCCACCTACCCTGTAAAACATCCACCAACAACTGGAGGGCGGTTTGGGCCGAGGCGACCTTATTCTCCAACCGGTCGCCGTGGAATTGAAAATGGACGGCCTGCGCGCCCTGTGGAGTGCTCAGCCCAAACCAAACCAGCCCCACCGGTTTTCCCGGCATGCCCCCACCCGGGCCCGCGATACCGCTGACCGAAATACCAACCTCAGCATCAAAGACGCGACGCACACCCTGCGCCATTTCCAGTACAGTTGGCTCGCTGACCACGCCATACTGTACGATGGTTTCGTGGTGTACGCCAAGCAGGCGCTCTTTGGCTTCGTAGGCGTAAGCAGTAATGCTACCCTGGTAATACTCCGAAGAGCCAGGGATGTTGGTGATGAGATGCCCAACCAGGCCTCCTGTGCAGGATTCGGCCACGGCCAGTTTCCATCCTTTTTGGTGGAGCAGTTCGCCCACCTGAATTTCTAATGGTATGCCGGTATGAGGTTCCATGCGATTCCTTTCAAGGGACAATTATAGGCGAGATTAGCCATCCGAGAAGTCCCGCTGTTAAAATATATCTATACGCAACCTGCGCAAGATAGACGGAGCGTGATAAAATTAGACCGCTATGGTGGAAATATCCAATCACCTTCAGGGAATTATAGATACCCTGCCCACCCGGCCCGGTTGCTACATCATGAAAAACCAGGCAGGCGATATCATCTACGTCGGCAAGGCGATCAACCTGCGCAATCGCGTACGTTCCTATTTCCATAGCGGAAATGGGGATTTCAAGACCCACCAACTGGTGCGCAACATCGCTCATATCGAGTGGATCGTGGTTGGTTCGGAACTCGAGGCGCTTATCCTCGAGATGAACCTCATCAAGAAGCACCGGCCACGCTACAACATCCGCCTGAAAGATGATAAACGCTACCCATATATCAAGGTGCATTGGGCCGACCCTTTCCCCAAGGTGACCGTGACGCGCCAGATGGTGGATGACGGCTCGCGCTACTTTGGCCCTTACACCAGCGTGTGGGCCGTCCACCAAACCCTGGATGTGCTGCGCCGTATCTTTCCTTACCTGACGTGCGACCGGGAGATCACCGGGAAAGATGCGCGCCCCTGCCTGTATTACGATATCAAATTATGCTCCGGTCCATGTATCGGGGCAGTAATGAAGAAGCAGTACCGCCAGATGATCGATGATCTGTGCGAGTTCCTGGATGGCCATACCGGGCCGATCGTCAACCGGTTGAAGACTGAGATGGGGGAAGCGGCGGAATTGCTGCAATTCGAGCGGGCTGCCGCGATACGCAATCAGATCCAGGCTATCGACCAGGTGGTGGAGAAGCAAAAAGTGATCTCCAGTGACCAGGTAGATTCGGATGTGATCGCCATGGCTCGCGCTGATGGAGAAGCCTGCGTGCAAATCTTCTTCATCCGCAGCGGGAAGCTGATCGGTCGCGAATACTTCATCCTGGAAGGCGCCGAAGATGCCGCCGACAGCGAAGTCGTAGCCCAATTTATTTCACAATTCTATTCCGAAGCGGCGACCGTCCCGCCCCAAGTTCTGCTGCCAAACCACGTTGAGGAGGCTCAGATCATCCAGCAATGGCTGCGCACGCGGCGCGGCGGTGAGAAAGTTGAGATCCTGGTCCCCAACCAGGGGATATCCGCGGAATTGGTGCAGATGGCCGCGGAGAATGCGTCTGAGACCCTGGGCGCACTGCGGGCGCAGTGGCAGGCGGATACCAACCGCCAGTCGGGAGCGCTGGCAGAGCTGCAGCAGGCCTTGGGCCTGGCTACCCCACCCAACCGCATCGAGTGCTACGATATTTCCAACACCCAGGGGACGGCCTCCGTCGGCAGCATGGTGGTATTTGAGCAGGGTGTGCCGGCGAAAAAACACTACCGGCGCTTCAATATCCAGAGTGTGAACGGCCCGGACGATTTCGCCAGCATGGAAGAGGTGCTCACCCGGCGCTTACGTCGCTGGCAAGCCACCCAGGAGTCGCCCAATACACCGGGAGCCAAGGTGGACGAGTCTTTCGCCCGGCTGCCCGACCTGCTGATCGTGGACGGCGGCAAAGGACAACTCGGGCGGGCTGTAACGGTTCTGGAGCGCTATGGCTTGATGGACAAGGTCGCGGTGGTGGGATTGGCCAAGCAGCAAGAAGAGATATTCTTCCCATACAAGCCCCAATCGTTGGTACTGCCGCGCCATTCGCAGGCACTCTACCTGGTACAGCGCGTGCGGGACGAGGCGCACCGCTTTGCCATCACGGCCCACCGCAACCGGCGGTCGAAAATCGGGTTGGCTTCCCGCCTGGATGTGATCCCGGGCATCGGTCCCACCCGGCGCAAAGCATTATTGGTCAAGTTCGGCTCCGTTGAGGGCATCCGGGACGCGAGCGTCGAAGAGCTGACCGCAATAAAAGGCGTTACTACCGAGATCGCACAAGCGTTGAAAACTCAGTTAGAATAACAGATATGTTTCCGCGAATTTCGATAATTGGAATAAGGCGATCTTTAGAATTCGCGAAATTCGCGGATAAAACGCGGATTATCTTCTCCTGACAGGTTTTGATAGGAACCGCAGGGGTTTTGGAGGCAGAAATGGCGGATAAACGTTCTAACACCAAAGCAGCGGGCCACAAAAAGGCGTACCTGACCCCGGAGCAACGCAGCCGCCGTCTCCAAACGATCATGTTTGGAGCATTGGCGCTGATCATGATCTTATCGATGCTGATATCGCTGGTCGCCCGCTAGTTCATCTGCGAAAGGGCTGTATGCCCATGACTACAATGAAACACGTGGCCCGCATTGGCTGGGCCAGCTTATTG
>JAQTMA010000163.1 GCA_028714615.1 Anaerolineaceae bacterium
TCCGCGGGGAAGCCCTGGCCTCGATCGGCTCGGTCTCGCGCATGAGCCTGGTTTCGCAGGCTACGAACGAGAAGGTAGGTGCGCGCTTGCAGGTGGAAGCCGGACATGCACTGCCGTTGGTAGCGGTGGGTACCCCGGTTGGAACCGTTGTGCGAGTAGAGGATCTTTTTTATAACGTTCCAGCTCGATTAAAGTTCTTAAAACAAGATGCCACCGAGCGCCAACAGATCGATGCGCTCGTAACCCGCTATGCGCTGGCCTATCCGCACGTGCGTTTTCGCCTGGTGCAAGACGGCAAAATGAGCTTACAAACCAGTGGGAATGGCGACCGGCGAGAGATTCTGGCAACCCTCTACGGGGTGGAGATCGCCCGGCAAATGCTGGAGGTGTTAGCAGATGAGGACGACCTGAGTCTATCCGGCTTTATCAGTCCTACGACCCTCACCCGTTCCAACCGGCGTGAGATTACGTTTTTTGTCAATGGGCGCTGGGTGCAAGACGTGCCCTTGACAACGGCCTTATTGCAGGCCTACCACACATTACTGATGGTCGGTCGCTATCCTATGGCATTGGTCTTCCTGGAGCTGCCACCGGAGGAAGTGGACGTGAACGTCCACCCCGCCAAGGCGGAAGTGCGTTTCCGCAGCCCGGATCGTATGTTTAGCGGGGTGCAACGGGCCGTGCGCCGGGCGCTGTTGGCTTATACACCCATCCCGCAAGTGTACGGGCCTTCTTCCTGGCCGGTCGATCCCCAGGCTTCGCAAAACCCCCCGGCCTGGGAAACGACATCTGAAGGAGAAGTCGAATCGACACCGGCTTTGCAGGCAAATCCCTGGATGCTACCGGCCGCGGAGCAACAAAATCAGCCACCTCTACCTGGTAGACGCTTGCCTTTGTTGCGGCTGGTGGGTCAGGTGGGAGCGGCTTACCTGGTTGCAGAAGGTCCCGATGGATTGTATTTAATAGACCAGCACGCGGCCCACGAGAGAGTGCTTTTTGAACGGTTTATGGCGCAAGGCTCTCAGCCAATCCCAGGGCAATCTTTACTCGAGCCTGCGGTTGTGCAGCTTTCTCCTCAGATTGCCCAGGCGCTGTCAAGCCAGCTCCCTATCCTCGACCGTTTGGGGTTTCAGGTGGAATCCTTCGGTCCGGGTACCTTCCTGGTACGCGCCATTCCCGCCTTGCTGCTGAATAGCGACCCGGCGGCAGCCATCCGAGTACTGGTAGAAGACTTCGAAGAAGATGAGACCCCGCTCCAGGCGGAGGTGGAAGCTCGTTTGATCGCCAGGGTATGCAAGCGCGCTGCAGTAAAGGCGGGCGCGAACCTGAGCCTGGATGAGCAACGCGCCCTGGTGCGCGACCTGGAGGCATGTCAATCCCCACGCACCTGTCCTCACGGGCGGCCGACGATGATTCACTTGTCTGTCGATTTGCTTGAACGACAGTTCGGCCGCCGTGGGCCTCGTTAGCGACTTTCCGCACAGGAAGCCGCTACCATCGGGCTACCTGCGATCCAGATTCATGGGAGAGAATCGTATGCGAATTGTAAGTGATAGTGGAATGGACTTAACCCCCGAACAGTCGGATGGCCTGGATATCACCAAGGCGCCATTGACGATTATCCTGAACAATGTCAGTTACCGCAGTGGAGAAGATATTCAACCGGCACAGTTTTACAAGATGCTGTCTGAAACGGATGCATTCCCGACTACATCGCAACCATCGGCAGGTGATTTTGCGGACATATATCGCCGCCTGGCAAAAACCGATCCGGAGATCCTTTCCATCCATATCTCTTCCGGGTTGAGCGGCACGATCCAATCGGCGCGGGCGGGAGCCACGATGGTGCCGGAAGCTCAGGTGACGTTTTGGGATTCGAAGACCCTCTCTTGTCCCCTCGGTTGGCAGGTTTGGGCGGCAGCTTGTGCGGTAAAAGCGGGCTGGACCAAGGAAAAAATCCTGGCTCTGCTCGGGCGGATCAGCGCTGCCACGGAGGGCATCTTCACAATTGCGACTATCCGCTACCTGGTGCATGGGGGCCGGATCAGCCATATCAAGGGATTGATGGCGTCCTTGCTCAATATCAAACCGATCATCGGGGTAGAAAAAAAAGGCGGAACCTACGTCCAGCTTGGCCAGGATATCACCATGAAGCGGGCGATCAGCCGCCTGGCGGACCAGGTGACGCGCTGGTATCCGGCCGGGACAGCCATGCGCTTCCAGGTGTTGCATGGCAATAATCGCGAAGGGGCGGCGCTGCTGCACGAGCGACTCGTTCAGATGTTTGATTGCACCTTCTGGCCGGATGCAGTTGTTGCCCCGGTGCTCGGAGCCCATACCGGGCCGGCATTGGTGGGGTTAGCGCTGGCGCCCATCGAAATCTTTAAAGAAATTCCATAATCAGATTGCATCCAGCGCAAGGGAATCCGCTAAAGCCAGCCTGGGTGACGATCTGATGCCATCGTGGAGGGCTCATTGGCGAAAATCCTGGTTTCTGGCCTGATCAATATCGAAACAACCTTGCGGGTAGATCGTTTTCCGGTAGATTACTCCCCGGCGAACTATCCTTTTTTTGGGATTAACAGCAGTGTTTCCGGGGTAGGCTACAACCTGGCAAAAGCGCTGCATACGTTGGGAGACGAGGTCGAGTTCCTCTCCCTAATCGGTGAGGACCTGGCCGGGAGGTTGGTATTTGCCGCATTGGCGGAGGATGGTATCCCAGATCTGCACATCTTGCCGGCTCTCGACCATACCGCTCAATCCGTAATCCTCTACGACCCTCAAGGTCGTCGCCAGATCTACACCGATCTGAAGGATATCCAGGAACGCTCCTATCCCGTGGAGACTTTTGACCTGGCTTTGCAGGAGTGCGACCTGGCCGCATTATGCAATATCAATTTCTCAAGACCATTCTTGAGCCGCGCCCAACGGGTTGGGTGCCTTGTGGCTACGGACGTGCACGCCCTGTCCACCCTGGAAGATGATTATAACCGTGACTTTATGGCTGCAGCAGCGATCCTCTTCCTCAGCGACGAGCGCCTGCCGGTCCAGCCGGAGGATTTCGCCCGTCAGGTCGTCGACCGCTATCAAAATGATATCGTTGTGATCGGTTTAGGAGCTCGGGGCGCTCTGCTGGCGGTCCGGCAAGACGGATTTTATGGACATTTTCCGGCAGTACGCACCCGCGCGGTGGTTAACACCATTGGTGCGGGAGATGCACTGTTCAGTTGTTTCCTCCACGAATTTGTTCTTACCGGGGATCCATACCGCTCTTTGAAACAGGCAATGATATTTGCTTCTTATAAAATTGGAGCGACCGGCGCGGCCGATGGCTTCTTGTGTGCGGCTGACCTTCAACATTGGTACAACAAGATCGGTCAGGAATCAGGCTAGTTATTCAACGGTACTAGAAATCGCCATTATTTCAATACCCGCCTGGTTAATGCTGGGATGATCATTCCCAGATCTTCCCTAAGGATGGCATCCGCGTATGAATCGAGGTAAGTCGGGGTGCGATTATTGATGATCAGGTGAGCACCTTTCTCCAGAGCACGGAGGGGCAGGCGGGAAGCGGGGATAACCTCCAGGGAAGACCCAACCACCAGGATCACGTCGCAACCGGAGCAATACTGTTCGGCTTTACCCCAGGCTTCCTCCGGTAGCATTTCTTCAAACAAGATGATATCCGGCTTGAGTAGCCCCTGGCATCCCGGGCAGAGCGGCAAAGTCCCAGCTTTGATAAAATCCGGGATGACCATCTCCGCGTCTACGGTTGCATGGCAGCGGATACAGGTCAGGCTCCGCAGAGTGCCATGCAGTTCAAATACGTTGACAGACCCGGCCGCCTGGTGCAACCCATCGATATTCTGGGTGATGACCGCCTTGATAACACCGGCGTTCTCCAGCTCTGCCAGGGCGATATGCGCGGGATTGGGTTTTGCTTTCCAGACGGCTGCGCTTAGCGAATGGACCCACCCATAGAACCGTTCAGGATGGTTTTGAAACGTTGTAAGGGAGGCGACTTCCATCGGGTCGTCGTGCTCCCATAAACCAGTCCCTTTTGAACGGAAGTCGGGGATTCCGGAGGGGGTCGAAAAGCCGGCGCCCGTTAAGGCAATGGCCAATCGGGCGCTGCGCAGTAACTCGGCTGCTTTCGCGAAAGCAGCCGAGTCGAAATCAATCGGATTCATATCAGGTGAGCGTGTTGGGCAACCGTCTCAGCCAATTTTGTGAATTGTTGCGCAACAAGCCCTTCCGGTTGAAGGAGGATCATGGGGGTAAGGCGTAACGCAGACTGGTATGCCTGTTCGGGGGCGGGGGAAATGACAACCGCAACCGGCGTACCCAGCTCTTCTTGAATCTGCGACCAGGTCATTTGGACGTCGGTGCGTACCCGGTTCATCACCACCAAGGTTAACGCCCGGGTTTTCCCAAACCCTTTCAGTACCAATTCATCCAACAAAGCTTTGGTGCGGCTGACCGACGTGGGACTGGGATCAACCACGACGACGACTTCATTGATCAAGTCTAAGAGCTTATCGACTTCGGGGAAGAGGTTCATTCCAATATCAACAATGATTATTGGAGCAAGGCAGCTCAAGGAATCGAGGATGGCTTCAAAATGGGCAGTCGAATTAATGACCGCGAGTTCTTTAGGTTGATTGGTCGATAAAAGCAAGCGTACTCCTGATGCGTTGGTGATCAGCTCACCTTCGACGACCGGGGGGGTGAGCTCGGCTGGCTTATACCGCAGCAAGTTTCGAATGCCTTCCGGGTTTACATAGCCAAGCTCCAGACCCCAGGCTCCACACCCAGGACGGAACTCGGCTGCGATGACGCCGGTTTTGGTCTTCTGGGCGAGGCCCACGGCCAGGTTGATCCCTACAGTCGAGCAGCCAATGCCGCCCCTGGCGGCCATTACGGCGACCACATGACCGTGACTCTTG
Source organism: Anaerolineaceae bacterium (assembly GCA_028714615.1). The sequence goes on from JAQTMA010000163.1 coordinate 4,947, forward strand.
GCAACGGGAACGGCGCGAGATTTCACCGTACGCGCCAGCAGAGCTTTAATGTGCGCGTTCAATTCGGCTGGATGGGTCGGTTTGGTCAGGTAATCATCAGCGCCGGATTCGTAGCCGGTGATCTTGTCCTCAACTTGTCCCTTTGCAGTGAACATGAGGATGGGGATCCCGGCGGAATCAGGGTGCCCCCGCAATTGGCGAGCCACCTCGTAACCGTCCATTTCGGGCATCATAATATCCAGGAGGACCACATCGGGTTGGTCGCTCACTGCCATGCTCAGCGCCTGGGAGCCGCTGTTAGCGGCGATGATCTGGTAGCCCTGGCGCTGGAGCATAATCCCAACCAGACGTAACGTCTCGAGGTCGTCGTCTACGATCAAGATTTTCTCGGGCATAGGTTCCTCTTTATGAGAAGAGTGGATGAGTTTCAGTCTAGCACAAAGATGCGTAGGAGGCAAGCGTACGGCGGGTGGATGTTAGCCGGTCGATGCTATAATGCTCCTATGCGCCTGGATCACCTGGATCAATTGTTGCGGAACCAATGTCACCTGTCGCGCAACCAGGCGATCGTGGTGGGAGTATCGGGGGGACCGGATAGCCTGTGCCTGGTTGATGCGCTCTACCGCCTGGGGTATCCCGTGATCGTAGCACACTTCGATCACCAACTGCGCACCGAATCAAGCAAAGAAGCCGGGTACGTCCGCGAGTTTGCCCGGGAGCGGGAGCTTCCATTTGAGCTGGCCAGTCTTGATGTGGCTGCCTTCGCCCGTAAAAACAACCTATCCGTCGAAGAAGCAGCGCGAATCTCCCGCTACCGCTTCCTTTTTGCAACGGCCAGGCAGCTCCATGCTCGGGCGGTAGCAGTAGGGCACACCGCTGACGACCAGGTGGAAACCGTGCTGATGCATCTGTTGCGTGGCGCCGGGCTGGCAGGTCTGAAGGGCATGCGTCTTCGCAGCCAGGCGATTGAATGGGATGTGAACATACCACTCCTTCGGCCGCTTCTGGAGAACTGGCGGGAGGAGACCCTGGAATATTGCGCAACGAATGGCCTGAAGCCGGTCTTCGACCCATCCAACCAGGATCCCACCTACTTCCGCAATCGCATACGCCAGGAGTTGATCCCATACCTGCAGAAGTACAATCCACGCGTCCGAGAGGCCTTGCTGCGGAGCGCACGCGCCCTGGCTAACGATTACGATCTGCTGCAGGAAACGGCCGCCCAGGCCTGGGATGCAAGCATGGTGGAGCATGGCGAAGGGTTTGTGGCCTTTGATTTTGATAAGGTACAGTCGTTCTCGCCGGGGATGCAAAGCAACCTGCTGCGCCAGGCGATCACCCGATTGCGCCCGACGCTGCGCGACTTTGACTTCGCGGCGATTGAGCATGCCTTGCAATATATCGCAGACCCGAAACGCACCAATCAATGCGATCTAGCCGTGGGTTTGCGCCTTGCCCTTGAAGGCAGCCACCTCTATCTGGCGGATTGGAGCGCCGATCTGCCGTCAAGCGATTGGCCTCAACTGGAGGAATGCGAGGTCATTTCTTTCGCACCCGGCAGTCGTGTGGCTCTCCGGGCGGGCTGGGTTTTGTGCAGCCAGGTGCTCACGGTTGATCCAGGCGAGACGCCGTTTGCAGGAGAGGCTGGAGAAGCCTGGCTGGACCTGGACACGCTCCGGCTTCCGCTGCGAATCCGTGTGCGCCGCTTAGGAGAACGCTTCCAACCGCTGGGCATGCCCGGAAAGTCGATCAAGCTCTCGGACTTCTTTGTCAATATTAAATTGCCGCAGCGGGCCCGGGCTGCCTGGCCGCTGGTGTGTTCGGGTGATGCCATTGCCTGGATTCCCGGCTATCGCCTGGGGCATCCATTCCGCGTTCAATCCGGGACTCGCCGGGTGCTGCGTTTACAACTGCTCCATACATCAAAACCAGAGCGCTGATCCCATCTACCGGCGTGGCTTGATTCCGGTTATCACCTCAGGAGCCGGCGTTGCGGAAGGGGGCTTGGCCAGGTTGCGTAGTTTCAGGTGGATCTCACGCCATTGAATCTTCGAAATGCCTAACTTCTGGCGGATCATTTCTGGTTCCATCTCATTTTTGTAATCCGTTAAGGCGCAGGTCCACCGGCACATGTCGAAAGACAGGTGTTTCTTCAACCCGGCTTCCTGGCCGATTTCTTCGAGCAAATATTCTAACCGGCGCGGAGACCAGGCAAATACCCGATCTCCCTGCGGGTACTGCGCTGCGTATTCACGGTAGACCTCGATCCACTCATCAGAGAGATCGATCTTGCGTTCCTTGTAGCGGTTGCGCAGTGTGGAGTAGCGCACGAACAGGAAGGCGCCATCAGCGTTCTCCAGATCGAGGTGGTTGGGGCTGATAGCGAGACATTCGCCTTTTTTAATACCTGTGGCCAGGAGCAGCGCCAGGAGGGTATACGGGCGGGCGTCCGGTTTGGCGGCGCGGCGAGATTGGTCGGCGACAGCCAGGACGGCTTTGACTTCATCTGGGGTCAGCACTTCCGGCATGGGGCTGATAACGGATTGCTGCAGGACTTTCTCGGCGGGGTCTAGGGTGAGAACACCGCCCTGACGCAGCCAGCGGAAGAAAGCCTTCAACGAGGTAATGCGGCGGGCCAGGGACTTTGGGCTGCAAGGCACGCCTCGACCGGTTTGTAGCCAGCGTAGGAAGTGGTTGAGGTCCAGGGTGGTGATGGTCCCCAGGTTGCGGTCCGGGGGGAGGTAAGCAGCCAGCAGGAGCAGGTCGGCTGTGAAGGCCTTTACGGTGTGCAGCGAGCGACCCTGGTCGACCAGGAAGTATCTCCAGGCATTGATGGCAGGGACGAGGGTGGTTTGGGCGGTGATGTGGGCTGATATCGCCGTGGGAGATTCCGCGGTCATTGGCTTCCTCCTGAAAGGTGATATGATTTGCGTATAGCCAGAACTCCTTATCAGTTTATCCGATTCCCAAAGTGTTGTCAATAACTTCACCATCTGCTCACCGAGTCGCCCTCGATCCGTGTGTTTGTTGTGGCCGACCCATTCCTGGAAAGAACAACAGGGATTGTGTGCCGGCCAGACCCCCACATGCACGGAATTTCCGAGTTGGTTGATATCCTGCATGCGGGCACGGGGTTCGGTTCCAGGATGGTTGATATCCCGTGTACGGGCACGGGGTTGAGTTTCAGGATTTTGGGTGATCATCCCAACCCCGTGCCCCTACCCTACGGAATTGCCGGGATTGTTGAAATCCCGTGTACGGGCACGGGGTTCGGTTCCAGGATGGTTGATATTATGTGTACGGGCACGGGGTTCGGTTCCAGGATTTTGGGGGTTCATCCCAACCCCGTGCCCCCACCCCCACAGAATCTCCAGAATCACTGATACCCCATGTACAGGCACGGGGTTGAGTTCCAGGATTCTGGGCGTTCATCCCAACCCCGTGCCCCTACCCCACGGCATTTCGGGGGTGGTTGATATCCCATGTACGGGCACGGGGTTGAGTTCCAGGATTTTGGGGGTTCATCCCAACCCCGTGCCCCTACCCCACGGAATTGCCGGGGTGGTTGATACCCCGTGTACGGGCACGGGGTTCGGTTCCAGGATTTTGGTCGTTCATCCCAACCCCGTGCCCCTACCCCACGGAATTGCCAGGATGGTTGATATCCCGTGTACGGGCACGGGGTTCGGTTCCAGGATTTTGGGGGTTCATACCAACCCCGTGCCCCTACCCCCACCGCGCATCGGGCGGGTTTTCCCAAACCGAAACGAGCACATGGAATCGCGGTGATGTTCTCGCGCAGGGACGCGGAGGCTTATAACCATATTTTCTCTGCGCCGCTGCGCCTCTGCGCGAGAACGATTGAGATCCCCACCTTCCTCGTTCTGCCGCAGAACAGACGACCCAGGAGACGCCCCAGCGGGGGCGTCTCTACTACCATAGGGCAGACGCCCCAGCGGGGCGTCTCTACCACCATAGAACAGACGCTACAAACGACCAAGCTGCACTCGCGTTTTGGTAAACGAAAGTGAACCCAAAGAGTATTATTGGGTTCACTTTACAGGCCTTTCTTGGGTACGCTGTTACTGTCCGTAGACCGCCTTGGCGATGATATTTTTGAAGATGTCTTCCGTGTGAGGCAGTAATACCTGTGCACCTTCCGGC
>JAQTMA010000164.1 GCA_028714615.1 Anaerolineaceae bacterium
AGAGAAGCATTCCAAGGGAGAATTTCATGCAGTGGACGCGCGGTTACGTCCCCCATCCCGGGCGAGCCCACCTCTATAATCAAGCGCTTGCGATCACGCTGACCGGCAACTTGATCCTGGCCATCAGCAAAGGGATCGTTGCGTATTTATCAAAAAGTGTAGCCCTGTACGCTGACGCGGCCAACTCCGCCTCGGACGTACTCTACTCGCTCCTGATGGTGTTGGGTTTATGGATGGCGCTGCGACCTCCAGACCTATCCCATCCCCAAGGACACAGCCGGTTCGAACCTCTGATTGGTCTGGTTATCTCGTTCTCGATGGCTTTCGCGGGATACGAGGCAGCCCGAGCGTCTCTCGTCCGCTTCCTAAGCGGCGGTCTGGCGGTCGAACCCGGGTTACCCAGCCTGGTCTTGCTGGCCAGCGCGGCGACCAAAGCAGGGATGTACTGGTTTATCCGCCGGATCGCCCGGCAAGTAAAAAGCCCAGCGTTGAACGTCACCGCACGAGACAACCTATCGGACGTGCTAACTTCCATAGCTGCCCTGATTGGCGCCGCAGGTTCGCACTTTGTTTATCCACTCCTGGACCCGATCGCCGGGTTCGTCGTGGCTGCCTGGATCTTCCGGGCGGTGTACCGGGCTGCTAAGGAAAATCTGGCATACTTGACCGGGGCGGGGGCTTCGCCCGAGTTGCGCAAACAGATCGCCGAATTGGCCGCAGCAACCCCGGGCGTTAAGCAGGTGCACCACATCCTGACCGAATACGCCGGTCCAACATTGGTGGTGGATATCCACATTAATTTAGACGGGGAGATTACCCTGAACGAAGCACACGCGATCGAAGATGCAGTAGCTTCTCGCCTGGAAACGCTGCCTGAAGTCGATCGAGCTTACGTGCACGTTGAGCCATTGGGATGGGAAGGACCAAGGTGATTGCTGATTGTTGATTGAAGGGGGATCTACCCTGGCCTGTTCTCCAGGTGGGCATCGCTTGAGACGAACCTCGAAAAGATCCAAAGCCTGGTCAAGGTCAGCAATTAGAGCGTCGAGGGCATCATATGCTCATATGCTCAGATTTGCAACGTCATGGAATTCAGCGATTTTCCTGAATAATCAGCGGCAGTGCGAGGGTATGGGTGTGAGGTAAAGAATTAAAAGCAGCTCCCACATCCAAAAACCCGTAACCGTACACATTGTTGGGCCAGGAATAGGCAGTGTCTGTTCCACACATTTGTGCGGTCGTGCGCTGCACAGCGGAAGTCCGCAGGATAGACTCAGTGGCAACCACCTGCCCGCGCAATTGTGGATAGGCAGACCAGAGCAGGGCAACCGCTCCAGCTACGTGAGGCGCTGCCATGGATGTGCCGCTCATTGGTCCATAGCCTCCGCCATTAAGGGATGAGGTCACGTTCACGCCCGGCGCACTCAGGTCGGGTTTCATGCGGTTGCTGCCGTCCACGGTTACCGGCCCACGGCTGCTGTTGCCAGCAATATCCATATTCAAATCCGTAGACCCAACAGTAAATACGCCTGCCTCGATCCCGGGTGGATCCGCAATGGAGCTACAGGCCGAACCCGAATTTCCAGCAGAGACAGCCATAAAAATCCCTGCGGCTTGGACTTGCTCGACAGCCTCGTGCAGTGAACCAGAAACACAGCCTTCAGTGGGCGGGCATGAATACGAGTTGCTGATCACATCGGCATGCAGCGCCGCATTGGGATGATTCCCCTGCAAATCCGTTGGAGCGATAAAGAACTGGAAGCACTCGATATAGGTGCTTGGTTTGCCCACCCCCATATCCATGTTGCGGCACGCGATCCATTTCGCCCCAGGCGCCATGCCGATCTGGTGGCCTAGCCCGTCGTCTCCGACACCGGTGCCAGCAACGTGCGTGCCGTGCCCATAGTCGTCAAAGGGGACCAGGGAATCGAGGCCGTATGAGCTAGTCGGCCCAGAATGAATCGCATCCCACCAGTTATAGTTGTGATCGGCGCTGGCGCCGTTCCACCCGCGGTAGTGGGGTTGAAGTGCGGGATGCGTCCAATCCACGCCGGTATCGGCGACGGCATAGACAATTCCTTGGCCAGTAACGCCATGCGCCCAGATTTGCGGGGCATTCACCAGACGAATATTCCATTCGATTTCCGTTGCGCTGGATGTACCTGCCTGAAATTGCTCGAGCGGCACCTTGAAAGGGCGGTCAGACTCGATGGCTGCTACCTCGGGCAATCTTGCCAGAGTTTCGACCGCTGAGCGTTTTCCTCGAACTGCCACCATGTTCACCAACCAAAATGCCCGGTAATTACTTACCTGGGCAGGTTCCTGAGCCAATGTTTGCAATTGGCGGAGTAAACCCACCTGGCTGGCCTGGGCAACCTCCTTCAGGCGATGATAAGCGTTCTCCACGCGTTGCTCCGGGTTACCGCCTGCTGGCGAATTGCGGAGCAGATCCACCTTCTGCTTTAACACGACCAGAAAACTGCCCGTGCGTCCGTCTGTCGTATCCTCGAGAACGCGTGGATCGATCGGGGCGGTGGACCTGGGGGCTGTGTTCGCGCCCAGAAGACCTAGAGCGAAGAGAGCGAAGAAAAAGATTTTCAGCAAGCGCTTCATCCGGTATCTCCTCAGGCGTCAGATCATGCACTGAACAACACGTGTTGTTTCAAGAAGCGGTCGATATCCTGGTAATAAGCAGCAATGGTATCGTTGCGCTTAAACCCATGTCCTTCTCCCGGGTATAAGCGGTAGATGTGAGGGATTTTGTTGGCCTTTAATACATCGACAATCGACTCCGATTGGTCCGGCGGCACTACCGCATCGATACTGCCCTGGAACACAGCCAGGGAATCCTGGATATGGTCGGCGTGGAAAATGGGTGACCAATCCTGGTAACGTGTAGCCGCCTCGGGGAGCGGACCGACTAACGAATCCAGGTAATGCTCTTCGAATTTGTGGGTATCGCTGGCCATCGTAAAAAGATTGCTCACTCCAAATGAGCATAACCCTGCTTTGAATTTGCCCGGATAATGGATCAGTGCGTTGAGCACGGTGTATCCACCGGCGCTACCACCTTTGATTACCAGCCGTTTTGGATCGGCCAGATCCCTGGATATTAAGGCGTTCGCCCCCTCTGCTGCATCCTCGGTATCCAGCAAACCCCACTGCCCGCGCAGCGCCAACATGTAGCTCCTTCCATACCCGCTGCTGCCGCGATAATTTACATCCAGCCAGGCATACCCCCGGCCGGTGAAAAACGCCCTGTCGCCGGAATAACCAGCGGTCACCTGGGAAGTTGGACCGCCATGAATATAAAGTATAGCAGGAGGTAGCCCTTCACCGCGATAACGCGAGCTGGCCGGTGGGGCATATAGGCCATAGACCTCAGTTCCATTGGGGGATTTCCATGAAATGGGTTGCACCTGGGGTAAGTCGTCGGGGCCGATGGCCTCCGGGTCTCTGCGGCGTTCCACTCGCACAGCATGGCCATTCCAGGTGATGATCCGGTCAGGGATGGACGGACTGCTGGCGATCAACGCAATTTGGCCAACCTGGCTTCGAGACACAGATATCTGTCTCAACCAGGTATAGGCACCCAGGTCAACTACCGTGGATTTCCCACTTTGCAGACCAACCCTCCAGAGAGAGCTAAATCCTGCCTGGTTGATCAAATAATACAGTCCCTGGCTGTCTGAGCGCCAGGCGTAGGTTCGCATACCCTGCACCCAGGCAGGTTCGATCAGGCCTGGGCGATTGACCACCGTGCGCCGTTCCCCACTGCGTAAATCGAGCAATTCGAGGTGAGTGGTTTCGCCATCTTCCAGGAGATAACTCAACCAATGACCGTCGGGAGAGAATTCGGGTTGGAAGATGGGTGTGTCTGCTCCGCCATCGATCAATTCCTGGTGAGCCAGGGTCATGTTCTCCCCAGCCAGATAGGCAAGCTTCAACCGGGTACCATCCCACGGCATATGCGGATGATCCCACTCCACCCAGGCAATCCGTTTGCCTGAAGGATGCCACACCGGCTGCATGTAGAAATCGGCGCCGTAGACCAGGCGGGTTGGCCAGGTCTCACCGTCTGTCCGCACCAGGCCGAGCGAATCTTTGCGTTCGGCAGTATGCACGAACAACACCCAATTCCCGTCGGGTGAAAGCTGTGGAGCGGCGGCGTACCCGAAGGGGGGCGTTATGGCATGAGGCTGGTCGTAACCCAGGCGACGGCGATACAAGCGCCCATTCTGCTGAGCGAACACAACAACTCCCTGGCTGACAGTAAAGTCACCGCCGCCATAGCCAACCCCAGCGTGAACGGAATTATCATATGTCAAGTCGTGTAAAGCCTGGTTATCTTCACGTGCAACCAACACACCCTGATCGGAACGACCTTCCAACCAGACTAACGTCTCTCCATCGCTATCCCACTGCACATCGCTGAGGCGCAGCGCGTCGGCCAATAACCCCGGTGTAACCGGGCTGCTCCATAAGCCATAGGGGCGGACCGCCTTCTGCATATTTCCTCCCTGGTACCTCGTTGAATGGTTGACAGGCTGTCCGGTTACCCGATCAGCGTCCCGAACTTGGCTGCCAGACGGTTTTTTGGTAGATAGCCAGACATGCGCTCCACGGGTTTCCCTGCTTTGAACAAGATTACCGTTGGAACCCCCATCACCTGATAAGTCTCGGCAATGATGGCGCTTTCATCTACGTCGATCTTTCCCAACCTGGCTTTCGATCCAAGCTCTTGAGCATATTGCTCGAGGACAGGTTCCAACATTTTGCAGGGAGCGCACCAGGTTGCGCCAAATTCAACCAGGATCGGGGTTGACGATTTTAGCACTTCTACCTCAAAGTTGCTCTCATTGATTGACAAGAAATCACTCACAGAAACCTCCAGATAAATCTAAAAAATGTATCTCAGGGAACGTATCCTGAAATTATAGATGCAAGTGGGAATTAATCCCAGGTTGACGCTTGAGTGCCTGCGTGATAAAATCCACGCGAGTTCGGGTGCGTAGCTCAATGGCAGAGCAGCGGCCTTTTAAGCCGTTGGTTGAGGGTTCGATCCCCTCCGCACTCACTCTATTTATTTAAAAATCGTCTTCCAATTGCAGATCAACCAACCCACCTGTACAATTAGCAAATAATACGCACAACCCTGAAGAGACACTCAACAAATGTTCCAATCAGTTGAAGGTGGAGGTAGGCTGTGAGTAAGGTATCCGTTGGCCTGGCGCAAATGCACGCGGAGGCGGGTGAGCGCCGTGATTTTCTACCGGAGTTTATTGCACACCTGGACCAATGCGGCGCCGAAATCGTTCTGGAGCACGGGTACGGCTCCAAGGTGGGGCTCTCCGAAGCAGATTACCTCAGTGTAGCCCCACGGGTGCGCTTCTCTACCCTGGAGGAGGTCTATGCACAGGATATCGTCCTTGTGCTGCGCTACCCCGGTGACGAAAATGTGAGCTCTATGCGGCCAGGGGCCTGCCTGATCTCGATGCTACATTACCCAACCCGACCGCATCGGGTGCGTTTTCTCCGTGACCGAGGCATCCAGGCTATCTCCTTGGATTCAATCAAAGATAACCTTGGGCGGCGAATCGTTGAAAACCTACGGGCTGTTGGTTGGAACGGAATCGAGGTTGCATTTCAACAGCTTGCGAAAATCTATCCTCCTCCCGGGATTGAAGATCCGAATCGGAATCCGATCAAGGTGACGGTGATGGGCGCCGGAGCAGTCGGAATGTACGCCATCCAGGCGGCGGTGCGCTATGGGAATGAAGCTACCTGGCGGCGGATGGCAGACGAACATGTAACAGGGGTACAAGTCACTGCAGTCGAATTCGACCTTACCAACCATCCAATCATCATGACCCAAATCTTGAAATACACAGATATCCTGGTGGACGCCACCCAACGACCTGATCCGAGCCAGCCGATCATCCCAAATCGATTGGTGGGTGTAATGCGGCCGCATGCCATCTTGTTGGATCTTTCCGTCGATCCTTATGATTGTACAGAGGACGGGTTGCAGGTAGTCAAGGGTATCGAGGGAGTCCCTCAAGGAAATCTGGACCAGTACGTATTCGGTCCGGAAGATCCGGCTTTCAATCGTATCCCAGAATGCGTCGATACACGCAACCGGCGTTGGTCGATCTCATGTTATTCTTGGCCAGGAATATATCCCGAGGCTTGTATGCGTATCTATGGCAAGCAACTCGAACCGATCTTCCAAACCATCCTGGAAACCGGCGGCGTCGACCATATCCGACCGGAAGATGGCTTTTTTCAACGCGCACTGGCGAATGCTATGCTCTCTCGGTGGCAGGATTAATTTTCGGGGATTTTCGCCCGTGCCAGGGCGCGTTCGAAATAATTCCCTTCCAGGGTGATTTCTTCATAAGGGCGGGATAGCAAGACTTCTACCAAAGGTTCAAGTTGGCGCGCATAATGCTCCATGCACGCAGTTGGATGTATCCCAGGCCATGAATAACACGAGACCACCGTACGGCGTTGTTGTGATTGTATCCGCTCGGGAACAGTCTTATCCCAATCCGGATCGGTTGGGGAGAACACGTATTTATCCAGGTTTCCCTGAGGGATCCCTTCTATCCCACGAACCGTCGGGGGATTGTGATCAAGCAGATAGGGATCTACTGCCAGGTCAACGATGACTGCCTGCTCAGGTAGCCAACCTAACCATTCATTAGGGACCACTGGCCTGGTTGGATCTCGACGGTAGCTGGCATCGACCAGAATGTCCACCTGGCGGAACCAGGGTTCCATTTTCTCGGAAGCGCCAGACAGATTCCTCCCTGCACAAAACGCAATTGAGCCGGGTCCCCCCAGGCGGATGTGCCTGTTGTTTCGCTCAATGTTTCCCAACTTAGTCGCTGCTTCGATTGCATGTTTTCCTACCATACCTGCACCGAGGACGAGAACCTGGTAAGGATTACCCGGTCTTAGTAAGTTTGGAGAGCTTTTTTCGAGCACATCGAAGGCTGCTTCCAATCCATTCCATGCGACGGCGTGCATGTTTTCTACGATTCGCAGGTTGGTATCGTCGACGATTGCATCCAGGGAAATGGCGTTGATTCTTAGTTCCCGTAACACGCTTACCCGCTGAGGACGGGTGGGAAAGTGGAGCATGGAGACCAGGCACGTCCCGGGACGCATGAGGTAGTATTCTTCATCATTTGGGGAGCGCAGTACGATAACGTAATCTTTCTGGTAAGCCCCTTCACGGTCGGTCATGCGCACCTTACGATTGCCCTGACGATATTCGTCAAAGCTAAACCCCAGCCGGCTTCCATATCCTTCTTCCAGAAAGACATCTCCATAACAGGCTACTTTTTGAATGAAGTTCGGTAAAAATACCCGCTTTTCCCCCATTTCTTTGTTCATGCTCGGAAACCCAATCGTAGTCTGTCCGGCCATCGCTTCCTCCATTTTGGGGCATCTTCTGTAAGGGGTACTATAACGGGCGAGAGCTATGATTCAGGGTTGAATTTCGACCACCACTCCGTTTTCAGCCCAACCGTACAACCATTCTGCTTCAGGGAGATCAAGGATAATGCACCCATAGGAAGCTGGACGTCCCAGGACGTTTTTCCACAGGCGCACTCCATTGGATAGCATCGGCAAGCCGTGAATACCGTTCATAAATCCCGGCCAGGCTTCGTAGATCCCCATCCAATGCGGCATCCAAAGGTCCCAGTTATCTGCATATGCATTGATTTCGTGCGTTTGCACCTGGAATATTCCGGGTTGCGTTGGCGAGTCGCCGATCCCTGTACTGATCACAAACTCGCGAATCCGTTCACCATCCTGAAAGACCCGCATACGTTGGTCAGTGGTACTGATGACGATGCGTTTATTAATCACCACGGGGAGAGGTAGTAAATCATCTTGCGAAGGCAAGATCATGCGGGTACCAGCAGGAATATAATTCTGGTTCAGGGTTGGATTCGCCTGAAGGATGCGCCACATTGGGATGCCAACTTTCCAGGCGACCGAAAGCATCGATTCTCCCCTGTCTGTGACATATTCACCTGGTAGATGACGTACGAGCAGGATAGGCGGCTTCCCAGCCAGGACTTGCTGGGCAAGTTCAGATGGATCTTCAACCGGTGTCAACACCCTACCTTCCCCCAGGTCTACATGAGAATCCAGGTCCGCCAGATATGCGACCAATTGAGATTGATCCAGACTAACCTGGTAACTACCATCTTCAAGGTGCTCCACCCGAATCCACCCCTGGATAGTTTCTGGTGGGACCTGCCAGGGAATGCGCTGATTGCGGATCGGGTCAAAGATCACACCGGCCAGGTGGAGTTGCTCGAGATCGTGGATTTGCCTGGCAACCGCTGATAAGTCCTTCACTAAAGGTTCAACCGGTAGGAAGAATACCCGTACCTGCTTGATTAAAAAGGTCCCGGCCGGGTCTGCGGTTATTGTTTTCAGCGTGCGATCAACATCTAAACGTGTCCCGGCTTCTGCTGAAATAATGCTGACCTTTCCATTTTGGTATTCCAGGCGGGCATCCGTGGCCGGGCGGTCCACCATTTGGGACCAGCGCAAAAGGTTCTCCCGGGCTACCTGAGAGTCGTAAACGATCACCGGAGGCACCTCCAGGTTAATAACTGACATTCTCCGGGTAATTTCATCCAAATAATTGCCGCTGCGATTGGCCTCGTAGGCATTTTGCGCAATTGCATTCGCATCCAGGCGCAATCCGAAGAAGTCTGCTGTTACCCCCCACGTTGTGACGCCATCACTCATCTGAAAAGACGATTGTTCATTCCAGACCCGGTTGATCTTTTCTGCCGCGGCGACCTGGCTGAGGCCACCCAAATCCATCCCTCGAAAACTGACCCCTGGCAGGATAACCCGGTTCACCTGGTAATACCCGACGATAGCAACCAATACACCTATCCCGACGAGGAGCATAACTCCAAGGATGGCAATTAGTGCCCATGCCAAACGGGGTGCGCGGGCGTTTGTAGAAAT
>JAQTMA010000165.1 GCA_028714615.1 Anaerolineaceae bacterium
TCTTCCATGTGGTGGATCATCGCTGTGGGCGTGGTGACCCTGATCAGCATCATCCTGGTGGTGTTCTCCGTCTCGCTGCCCAAATTCAAGGTCATCCAGAGCCTGATCGACCGGCTGAACCTGGTGACCCGCGAAAACCTGTCCGGCATGATGGTCATCCGCGCCTTCAACATGCAACCCTTCGAACTCAAGCGCTTCGATCGAGCCAACCAGGATCTGACCAGCGTCAACCTGTTCGTCAGCCGCATCATGGTGGTGATGATGCCGGTCATGATGTTGATCATGAACGGGTTAACCCTGCTCATCATCTGGGTGGGGGCGCACCAGGTGGCGCAAGGGAGCATGCAAGTGGGCGATATGATGGCGTTTTTACAGTACGCCATGCAAATTGTCTTCTCATTCCTCATGCTGTCGTTCATGTTCATCATTGTGCCAAGAGCTTCCGTTTCAGCCGGCCGGATCGCGGACATTCTGGAAATTGAACCGGAAATCAAAGACCCACCGGCGCCGAAATCTTTTCGCGCCCCCTTTGAGAGCACGGTCGAGTTCCGCAATGTGTGTTTCCGCTATCCCGATGCGCTGGAGGACGTGCTGCACGACGTGAGCTTTACCGCCCGGCCGGGGCAGACCACGGCCTTGATCGGATCGACGGGCTCGGGCAAGTCGACCATCGTCAACCTGATCCCACGCTTCTACGAAGTGACCGAAGGCGCCATCCTGGTCGATGGAGTCGACATCCGCGAGGTGCGGCAGAGCGATCTGCGCGAGAAAATTGGATACGTTCCGCAAAAGGGGACGCTCTTCTCCGGGACGGTGGAAAGCAACCTGCGTTATGCAGACGAAGACGCCAGCGAGAGCACCTTGAATGAGGCAGTCGAGATCGCCCAGGCGGGTGAGTTCATTTTTTCGAAGCCGGAGGGATTCGCCGCCGAGGTTTCTCAAGGCGGCGCCAACCTGTCTGGAGGCCAAAAGCAGCGCCTGGCGATTGCCCGCGCGCTGGTCAAGAAGCCGCCCATCTTCATCTTTGATGACAGCTTTTCGGCCCTGGACTTCAGGACGGATGCCGCGCTGCGGCAATCCCTGAAAGAGAAGACCAGCGCCAGCACCCTGTTGATCGTGACCCAACGTATTTCGACCATCAAAAACGCCGATCAGATCGTCGTTCTTGACGAGGGCCAGGTGGTGGGCAAGGGCAAGCACAACGACCTGATGGAAGCCTGCCCTACTTACCGGGAAATTGCATTATCGCAACTGAGCATGGAGGAGTTGGCATGAGCACGCAAAACCCGAGTATCCCTGCCGGGCGCGGTCCCATGGGCCAGCGCGGGCCGATGGGCGGCCACGGACCGATGGGGGGTGGCATGATGATGAAGGGCGAAAAGCCGCGCGATTTCAAGGGCACGATGACCCGGCTGGCCCGCTACCTGAGCGAGTATAAAGTATCGATTGCAGTCGTGCTCGTTTTCGCGATTGCTTCTACGGTCTTCTCGATCCTGGGTCCCAAAATTCTGGGCAAGGCCACCACCCGCTTGTTCGAAGGCGTACTGGGCCAGATCGCCGGGAAGGGAACGGGCATCGACTTTGCCTATATCGGCAACATCATCCTGCTGCTGATCGGCCTGTACCTGATCTCAACCCTGTTCAGCTACATCCAGGGCTGGATCATGTCGGGCGTGGCGATGAAGATTTCCTACCGCTTCCGCAAAGACATCGCCGAAAAGATCAACCGCATGCCGCTCAGGTACTTCGACGGGACCAACCACGGCGAGGTGCTTTCCCGGGTGACCAACGATGTGGATACGGTCAGCCAGACGCTGAACCAGAGCCTGACCCAGATCATCACCTCCGTGGTGACCGTGATCGGGGTGCTGGTGATGATGTTCTCGATCAACTGGCTGATGACTGTGGTGTCCTTGGTGATCATCCCCCTGTCGATGGGCATGATTACCCTGGTGATCCGCAAATCGCAGGTGTACTTCAAGCAGCAGCAGGACTACCTGGGGCACGTGAACGGCCACGTGGAAGAAATGTACAGCGGCCACGTGGTGATGAAAGCCTTCAACGGCGAAGCCAAGAGTGTGGAGCAATTCGATCAAATCAACGACACGCTGTACGACTCGGCCTGGAAATCCCAATTCTTGTCCGGGATGATGCAACCCATCATGATGTTCATCGGCAACCTGGGATACGTAGCCGTCGCCATCCTGGGCGGCTGGCTGGCCATTCGCAATGCCATCACCATTGGCGATATCCAGGCCTTCATCCAGTATGTACGCTCGTTTACCCAGCCCATCGCCCAACTGGCCAACATCTCCAACGTGCTCCAGCAAACGGCGGCGGCAGCGGAGCGTGTGTTCGAGTTCCTGGCCGAGCTGGAAGAGGCTCCCGAAACCGCCACTCCCGTGCAGCTCGCTCGGGTCGAAGGCCGGGTGGAATTCCAAAACGTGCGCTTCGGGTACAGCCCGGAGAAGATCATCATCAAAGATTTCTCGGCCAGTGTGAAGCCGGGCCAGAAAATTGCCATCGTCGGACCGACCGGCGCCGGCAAAACCACGATGGTGAAGCTGTTGATGCGGTTCTACGACGTCAACAGCGGCGCGATCCGGGTGGACGGTCACGATGTTCGCGACTTTTCCCGGCGCGACCTGCGCAAGATATTTGCGATGGTCTTGCAGGATACCTGGCTCTATAACGGCACGGTCATGGAGAATATCCGTTACGGGCGCTCGGATGCCACCGACGCCGAGGTCATCGCTGCCGCCAAAGCTGCCCACGTAGACCATTTCGTGCGCACTTTGCCGGAAGGCTACAACCTGGTGCTCAACGAGGAAACCAGCAACGTCTCGCAAGGCCAGATGCAATTGTTGACCATTGCGCGCGCCATCCTGGCCGATCCGCGTATCCTGATCTTGGACGAGGCTACCAGCTCGGTCGATACGCGCACGGAGGTGCTGATCCAGAAGGCGATGGACACGCTGATGAACGCGAAGCGCCGCACCAGTTTCATCATCGCCCACCGCCTGTCCACCATCCGCGACGCGGACCTGATCCTGGTGATGCGCGACGGGGATATCGTAGAACAGGGGAAGCACGAAGAACTGCTGGCGCGGGGCGGGTTCTACGCGGAGTTGTATAACAGCCAGTTCGAGGGGGCGGCTTTGGCAATTGCATAAGGCAGCGGGGATCGTTCATTCGTTCTCGCGCAGAGCCGCGGAGGCGCGGAAAAAAAGAAGATAAAAATGCATTGCGGTATGTCCGGGGTCCTCCGGGCTTAAGGACTGAGCTCGCGCAGAGTCGCGGGGGCGCAGAGAAAAAGAATATAAAAATGCATTGCGGTAAGATGCGCCCGGGCTACAAATCTACGTGCACGGAAGGGAGCACAGTGTGCCGGTCAGACCGGATGGGCGCAGTGATTTCCCGCCAATTAGCGGGACTTGCGGTATATTTGGGGGTATTCGGTACGGTAGGAGCGGAAACAAAAGGATGAGCCACAAGGTAGCTTTGATTACGGACAGCACGTGCGATATTCCGGCGGAGTGGATTCGGAAGCATGAAATCACAGTTGTACCGCTGACGATCGTTTTCGGAGACCAACAGTACCTGGATGGGGTCGATTTAACGGCAGAAGCATTCTACGAACGCTTGGGCAAGGGTGGACCGCACCCCAGCACTTCGCAGCCGACGCCCAAGGCGTTCCTCGAGGCGTACCGCCAGGCTGCCGCCCGAGGAGCACAAGAAATCCTGACGATCACGATCAGCAGCGCGATGAGCGGGACGATGGAATCGGCCAGGCAGGCGGCCCAGGATTTCGAGCTGCCCGTGCACGTGATGGATGGCAAGAATAATTCCATGGGGTTGGGGTGGCAGGTGATGGCTGCGGCGAGGGCGCGGGACCTGCAGGGCTGCACGCTGGAAGGGATGACGCAGGCAGCAGAGCAGGTGCAGAAGAATATGGTGTTCTACATCGCCCTGGATACGATTGAATACTTGAGCAAAGGCGGGCGGATCAGCGAAGCCGCTAAATTTCTCGATGCGTTTATCCACATCAAGCCTTTGATCTACGTACGCCCCGAAACGGGTACCGTGGGCGCTTCCATACCGGCGCGGACGCGCAACGCCTCCCTGAGTGGCCTGTACCGGGAGTTTTTCCGGCGCATCGACGGCGCCCGGCGGATGCACATCGCTGTGCTGCACAACGCAGCCCTCCCGGAAGCGGAAGCGCTGGCCGAGCGCATCCGCAGCAAGTACGCGCCCGCTGAGCTATTTATCTCGATTGTCTCACCGGTGCTGGGGGTGCACACCGGTCCGCGGGCGGTAGCCCTGTGTGGGTATTGCGAAGGGTGACTCATCTTAAATTAATTAGGGAAATCCCTAATTGACCTTCCATGCGATAATCTGTATAGTTACAGGAGCCAGGGGGAGTGATGACTTGCTTCATATCATGGTAATCGCCCGGCGATAGAGTTTTTATCTGTACATAAAGAATGCATCGACCCAGGCTCAGGGTTTCCTCTGTTTGGGTTATCGTTGAGGTTACATAATGAACAATTTACTGGTACCTACCCGCGATAGTGCTGGAAATGGCCGCTCGATCCGGCCGATCGTCTCTCTGATTGTCCCGACGTTGAACGAAGTCAAAAACCTACCTCTGGTATTACCCTATATCCCATTGGAGGTCGTGGATGAAGTGATACTGGTCGACGGCAATTCTACGGATAACACGATTGGGATTGCCCGTCAATTGCTTCCATCCGTCAAAGTCGTCACCGAAGCAAACCCTGGAAAAGGGGCAGCGCTTAACCGCGGCTACCATGAAGCCAGCGGGGATATTCTGGTGGTGATCGACGCAGACGGCTCTCACGATCCCCGGGAAATTCCGCGGTTCATCCAGGCATTATTGGAAGGCGCCGATTTCGTGAAAGGCACCCGCTTTGCGCCTGCCGGTGGCACTACGGACATGCCCCGGCTGCGTAAAATGGGGAACGCGGGATTGACCCAGTTGGTCAATTTGCTCTTCTCCCAATCCTTTACCGACCTGTGCTATGGTTACCACGCCTTTTGGCGGTATTGCTTGGATTTTGTGAACCTGACCAGCGTAAATGGGTTCGAGGTGGACACGGCCATTTACCTGCAAGCCGTGCGTAAGCGGCTCAAAGTGGTTGAGGTCCCCAGTTTTGAGGGCGCTCGTTTTTACGGCGTAGGAAAGCTGCGCACCTTCCCGGACGGTTGGCGCGTTTTGCACACGATTTTGAGGGAATGGCAGCTTGGCTTCCAGCAACCACAGCAGTCAGGGCAGATCGGTTTCCGCAGCTACGGTCGTCTGCCAGCTTTTGCCATCGAGCCGGCAGTACCGGTGACCGGCTTGCAACAGACCAGCACAGACAGATGGGAACAGCCAGGCGCACTCAACGATCACAGCCGCTTAACCTTGGACCAATTGCTTCAGCGGCTCTCCGTCCGAGCGCCGGATGAAGAGCGAGAACGCTTGCTGGCTGAAGCAATGCTGGCGGTTATCGAGAGCCTGGGAGCATCGAGCGGAAGTATCCTCCTATTTGGTAATGCCAGCCAGGCGGTCGAAGGGTACCTGGTGTTCGGCCGCAAGATCCAACCCGCTTCGATCAACAACCTGCAGGAAACCATGAGCACAGGAGTGGCGAGCCTGGCAATCCGCAGCCAGGAGCCAATTCTGATTTCCAGCACGAGCAACGATCCGCGTTGGTTGAAAAGACCCTGGGAAGAGGAAGAGGGTATCTCGCGTTCCGTCCTGGTTTTCCCACTGCTCTCCAGGCACGAAGTGGTGGGGGTGCTTATGCTGGCCCGCCCGGAAGACCGCAATTTCACAGAAAAGGATGTGGACCGGTTGAAGTCGTTATCGATCCGGGTGTAGGATGGTTCTTGGAGATCAGGAGACAGACTCCTGATCTACAAGAACCATCCTTCCTCCACGTATGTCATTGGGCGGCGGTGTGTTGCCAGACGCGTACGTAATCAATCGAGAAATCGCTCGGGAAGACGGTGTTCGCATCCGGAGGGCCGGGCCAATCTCCACCTACCGCCAGGTTGATCAGCAGATACATGGATTTCGCCGGCAGGTGGGCGGCATCCGCATAGCGCCAGCATTCGACCCCATCCACGTACCAGGCGATCGAGCCCGGCTCCCAATCCACTGCAAAGATATGCCAATCCCCCGTGTAATTGCTCGCCACACACGTGTTAGCAACCCGGCCGGCTGTCCCATCCAAGGAGAGGTAATGGAAGGACATATTGACCACGCCGGGTTGGTCGCCGATGATCTCCATCACATCGATTTCCGGCTTGGAGGTGTTATCCGCCGGTAAGAGCCAGAAGGCCGGCCACAGACCTTTCCCGCCAGGCGCTTTCGCCCGAATCTCCGCATATCCGTATTGGAAGGCGAAGCGCACTGGTTCGGAGAGGTTTTGGCTGCCTCTCCCGGTGGTCAGCATGCCGGATGTATAGGCGTATGAATTCCCATCTGACCCCGTCAGCGACTGCTTTTTGGCTTCCAGGTGAAGGGCGCCGTCCCGAATGCTCACATTTTCGGTCTGGTACCACTCGAGTTCGTGGTTCCCGGCATTTGTACACCCGTGGTCATCCCACCAGTAACAGGTTGTCCAGCGGCTGGGGTCCAAGGTGGTAGTGTTAAATTCGTCTGCAAAAGTCAACGACCAGCTTTGCGCCGGGCCGGAGAGGATGAAGGGCGCGGGTTGCGGCGTAGGAGTGGGGGTGGGAACCTGAGTCGGTGTGGGTGGGGTGGTGGGCAGCAGGGTTGCAGTGGAAGTCGTACCCGGGAACTGGGTTGGAGGGTAACTCTGGGTCTCGGCCTGACCGGACCTGGCTGGGGCAACAGAGATGGCAGCGCCCAGGGAAGCATCCGGCTTAGAATCGAGCTTGCCAGGCCTTCCCCAGAGGAAGAAGCCTCCCCCAAAGATCAGAAAAGCCAGGAAAGCCAGTGGAATCCAGCCGCGGTTGCAGCGATTATCCAAATGATCAAGCTCCTAACCGGTGGGCAGGATGAGAAATGGGACGGTACCTGCCAGCAACACCATGAAGAACAACAACACCCCCGCAATCCATCCCCCCAGCACATCCGTCATAAAATGGACGCCCAGATAGATGCGGCTGAAACCAACCAGGAGGATCAACCCCACAGAAAACAGAAGGATCATCCACCCGGCGATTGAGCCGGAGGCGTACACCCAGCCCAGGTAAGCGATCATCAGATAGAACGCAGTTGCCAGCATTGTATGCCCTGAAGGGAAACTGTACTCGACCCCATAGAGGAAATTTTGGGGAAAATTGGGGCGGACGCGCGAGACCATACGTTGCAGCCATTGACTGAGCAACGTGGCAGATGCCACCAGGACTACCAGCATGAGCGCTCGCAGCCAATCACGCTGGGAGACCAGCCAAAGACAAATCAAAAAAGAAACGTTGCGGATGAGGGTGTACTTTCCCAGGTTCGTCAGCAGATGAAACAGTTTATCTTTCCCCGGCGTAGCGCGGGAAATCACCCAGCTTCCAAAGCGGAAATCCCAGCGCTCAATCTCTTTTTGGCGCTGGACCGCCACCTGAAGGCAGCCATAACAGAGGGCCAGGAAAAGCACCAGCGAGAGCTCGAGAATGGGGAGATTGGGATTGGCAAAATGAATCATGCAAGTGCATCCTTATTTAACCTGGCGGGGTCTAGCCGCGTCCGCCTGGAGGGGGGCGATCGAGGTGCGATGATTGACTGTGTTTCCCTGGAGGTTTTGTCGGGTCTTGACGCTGAAAACGTAAGCAAAGGCTTCTTTTATGGTGTCCGCTGCTTTGTATAGGGCCGGGTACGGATCGCTCCCATCGAAAACTGCGAATACATGCCGCTGAAAATACGGAGCGAGGAACTGGTTGACCGTCAGGTGTTCGCGCCCGAAGTTTACCAGGCGGTAGCCGAGATCGCGGGAGATATCGATCCAAAAGATGCCGGTCTCAAAATCTTGCGCCTGGGGCAGGATTCCCTCCGCCAGGTGTTGGTATTGCAGCCAGGGAAAGTTGATCCCACAGCGCACCGCCAGTGACGTGGACAGGTTCGGGCGGGCATTTACTTCCATAAGCTTATAGACCCCATCCCGCGGATCCAGTTTAAACTCGGTACAGGCATACCCGCTGTAGCCCACCGCGCCCAATATCTTCCGCCCCAGCTCAACCACAGCCGGGATTTTCTGGCTGACGAGAACGCATGGGGAGCCCATCTCCGGCGGCGCATTGCGTATCTTGTGGGCGGTGAATTCGACGAGCGGCTTCCCTTCCCAATAATAAGCGTTGTAATTGGCGCCTAAGGCATCTTCGCCGGGGATATACTCCTGGATCATCAGCTCCACGCCGATAGCTTGCGCTTCCCGATAAGCCTGCAGCAACTCATCCAGGTTTTCGACCCGCGTCATCTTGCGGGGGAAATGCCGGCTGAAGAGATGAACCTGGGAGGGTTTCGCGAGGCAGGGAAAGTGAAGCCGGGGAGCCCACTCTTCGATATCCTCAAGGCGACGAGGAAGGAGGGTCTGTGGGGCAGGCACTCCAACCGCTTCGGCGAGAGCGGCGGTGTGCTTTTTATCGATGAATTGCTCTACCACGCTCCAATCCGGGCAGGCGACCTGGTATTTCTCTTGAAGGAGAGGCTTGTTCCGGGAGACAGCCGCCAGGGTCGCATCGCTGGTCGGAATTAGGATATCTCCAGGTTCTCTGTGTGCAGCCTTCAAGAGAGCGTCGATGTAGGCTGCTTCCAGGTCTTCTGGAGAAGGGAGGCGGAGCAGTTCTTGAATGAATTTGGATTTCCGCCCGATTTCCTTAGGGCTATCGTAGCCAACGATAAGAGGGACGCCATGCGGGCGAAGGGCGCGGATCACCCCCAAACCAGCAGGATAGGCCGATAAAATGTACGCAGATTTCATCCGTTTGATTCTTTCCACCCTACTCAACCGGGTCGTTCGAATTTCCCCAGGCAAAACC
>JAQTMA010000166.1 GCA_028714615.1 Anaerolineaceae bacterium
CAGGTCAGCGTGGAAGCCGTCAAGAACGCAGGTCCGGATGACAATGACTTCGGCGTCATCTGCCGCTATCAAGATGAGAACAATTTTTATAGCTTGCTGATCAGTTCAGACGGGTATTTTGGAATCAGTAAAATGAAATCTGGCGTTCACCAGGTCATCGGAACGGATGGGATGCGCTTTAGCCCAGTGATCCAGAAGGGAAACACGCGGAATCTCCTTCGGGCAGATTGTAATGGAAGTAGTCTGGCTCTGTGGGTCAATGGAGAAAGGTTGACCGAGGTACAGGACAGCGATTTCAAATCCGGGGACGTGGGCCTGATTGCCGCTACTTTCAACCAACCCGGTGTTGACCTTACATTTGACAACTTTATCGTGGTTAAACCTTAGCAGAATGAACGTATATCTGGATATGGTTGGGTGCAGACTCAACCAGAGTGAAATCGAAACGATTGCCAACCAATTCCGTCAGGCCGGACACACCCTCGTAGGTGATGCCAGCCGGGCAGAATTGGTTGTCATCAATACCTGCGCAGTGACCGCTCAGGCCGCCTCCGATTCGCGTCAGAAAGTGCGCCAGGCTGCCCGGGCGGGTTCTGCGGAAATCGTGGCAACCGGTTGTTGGGCTACCTTAAACCCTGAGGCAGCCGCCAACCTGCCGGGGGTAAAAAAGGTAGTGATTAATGCACAAAAAGATAGCCTGGCGGCAGATATCCTGGGTTTACCCCTGGAGACGTTTGACCTGGAACCGTTAACACGTACTCCTCTCCCCGGCTTGCGCCAGCGGACACGCGCATTCATTAAAGTGCAGGACGGGTGTAATAACCGTTGCACCTTTTGCGTTACTACCTTGGCCCGCGGCCCGTCGCATAGCCGCGATATTCCAGCCGTGGTGCAGGATATCCGCGCAGCCTTGAAAGGAGGAGTCCGTGAAATCGTTTTGACCGGGGTTCAGTTGGGAAGCTGGGGTCACGACCTGTCTCCATCTACAAGCCTGCATGACCTGATCCAGGCGATCCTTGCCAAAACAAATGTAGAACGCCTGCGGCTCTCTTCCCTGGAACCTTGGGACGTGGATGAGCCTTTGCTAGCGCTCTGGCAAAACCCACGCATGTGCCGGCATTTGCACTTGCCGCTGCAATCGGGTTCTGCCAGTATCCTCCGTCGAATGGCTCGAAAAACAACCCCAGACAGCTTCGCGCAGTTGGTTGCTCTTGCTCGCAAGCTAATCCCAGAGATTGCCATCACCACGGACGTGATCGTTGGTTTTCCCGGGGAAGGGGAGGCTGAGTTTTTTGAGAGCCTGGATTATGTGCGCTCCCTGAGAATTGCCGGAGGGCACGTTTTTACTTATTCCCCCCGCCCGGAGACGGCGGCAGCACGGTATTCGGATCAGATCCCTCTACCCACTCGTAAGCAGCGTAACGCCCAGATGCGCGCGCTCTTGGCTGAATCGTCGCGGAGTTACGCAGCAGGCTATTTAGGTCGCCAATTGAGAGTATTATGGGAGGCCACTCATACCTATGGGCCTGATGGCTGGCATTTGCACGGCCTTACCGATAATTACTTGAAAGTAAGCACCCATGCTCCCCGCCTGCTTTGGAATGTAATTACACCCGTTCTAATCGAAGAGGTCCGAGAGGATGGGTTAGCAGGCGCGATTCAATGGGTTTAACCTGTGCTGCCCAACAGGAATAAATGCCGGCTAGATCGTCAGGTGTCTCTTGCTCGGTGTTATAATGCAACTGTCCCTTGATGGGTGTTGACCTGGTTACAACGTGGAGGTGTATATGTTCGGATTAGGACCTACAGAACTGATCATCATCTTAGTCGTCATCCTGCTGCTTTTCGGCGTAGGACGCATCAGTAAGATCGGCGGCGAGCTCGGCTCTTCAATCCGAGAATTCCGGAAGGGTTTGGGAGGGAAGGACGAAGAAACCGTAACGAAGGATAAGAAGGACGAAGGATAGACCTTCTCGCGTTCAAACCCAATTCCATCATTAATGAACTCGTGGATCTGCGCTGCATCATTGCGTAGATCCATGCGTCTATTAAAGAGCGCTCAGAATCTATTTCGCTAACGTTGCTAATAAAATGCTGAGTAGGTAAAGTACAAACAAGGGGACCATCAGAATCGCCATGTTTACCGGATCCACAGTGGGAGTTACCACCGCAGCAATGATGGCGATGACCACGACCGCAATTCGCCATTGCTTTGCCAACATTTTAGCGGTCACAACATGCAGCTTGGCCAAAATGAATATCAGGAGGGGGGTTTCAAAGCTAACCCCGATCCAGAACATGAGGCTGGTGACAAAGTTGATGTAATTGGATATCCGTACGCTGGCCTTCAACCCTAAAAAACCGACCAGGAAGGGGATTGCTGATGGAAGCATTACGTAATAAGCGAAAACAACACCCAACAGAAAAAGCAGGCTGGCAAATGGCACAGCCAGGTAAATCCACTTCTTCTCCCCCGGTTTCAAACCGGGGAGGATAAAGGCAAGCAATTCGTAAACGATGACCGGCATTGCCAGGATCACCCCTGAAAGCAAAGATACCCGCATGAAAACGCCGATGCTTTCAGTCACCTCGATTGCGATGAGCTTTTCCAAACCACCAATCGGGCGAGCGAGGAGTTCGATGAATTGCTGAGCCAGGACAAAGCTGGCTCCTGTAGTAATTACCAGCGCCAATCCCGCGATCATCAAACGTTTGCGCAGCTCATTAAGATGGTCGAAGAGATCCATCTGTTTTTCTTCATCTTGGGGAGTATCAGAGGCAGCCATATAGATAAACTTCGTTCTTGAGACCCTCAAGGATTCCTGCTACCCTTCTTCCTTTGAGGTTGCAGGATTTCCATTACAGACCATCGGAATTGTACCCGGATATTGCCATTTCGTGGGGGGGAGCCGTTTCCGGACCACCCGGTACGCCACTGGTGGGCACAATGTCCACCAGCGATTCCCAACGAACCACAAGCCGAAATTCATAACGTGTGATTTTGAAAGGTATAATGGTTAGGCTTTCAACCGGCCAATTGCGCCGAGTATCCACGATACCGAAGTATAAAGGAGCCGTCACGGTCTATGGACAATTTATTGTGGTGGCAAAAAGCAGTCTTCTACCAAATCTACCCCCGCTCATTTGCAGATTCGAACGGAGACGGGATCGGCGACCTTCTTGGGATTGTCCAAAAACTTGATTATTTGCAGGACCTCGGAATCGACGCAATTTGGCTCTCACCACATTACCCCAGCCCTCAGGTTGATTGTGGATACGATATTTCGGATTATGAGGAAGTTGCTCCGGAATATGGCACATTAAGTGATTTCAAGCGACTGGTTGAAGCGCTCCACCGCCGCGGCATGCACCTGATTTTGGACCTGGTGCTCAACCACACCTCCGACCAACATGGTTGGTTCCTGGAATCGGGTTCCAATCGCGAAAACGAGAAGCGTGATTGGTATATCTGGCGCGATGGGCGCCCCGGGGCGCCACCCAACAACTGGTATTCAACCTTTGGAGGGTCTGCCTGGGAATTCGACCCGGCAACCAGTCAATATTATTATCATTTCTTTTTCAAGCAGCAACCCGATTTGAACTGGCGCAATCCTGCGGTCCACAAGGCCATGTTCGAGGTGATGCGTTTTTGGATGGACCTGGGTGTGGATGGTTTCCGTTT
Source organism: Anaerolineaceae bacterium (assembly GCA_028714615.1). Next base: position 3,683 of record JAQTMA010000166.1, read on the forward strand.
GGATGCGATCGGCACCATATTCGAAGACCCAAACCTGACCGATCAGGAAGCCCCAGTGGACCAGACTGAGCTCTATCGCATGTCTCGCACGGCTTCTACGCCCACCGAACACGCCAGCGCGGTGGACATCTTTCAATTGATGTTTCGGCATCAGATCGACCTCCCAGAAATCCACACCGTCCTGCGCGAATTACGCAATGTGACCGATGCGTACCCATTGCGGGTGTTGGTCGGAGAGACCGATATGGTCGAATACTACGGCAACGGGAGGGATGAGCTGCACATGGCGTTCAACTTCCCACTTATGCGGACGGAGCGATTATCCCCGGCGTGGGTTCGTGAGAACCAGGCAACACGATTAGCAGAATTACCCCCGACGGGCTGGCCTTGTAACACGCTGGGGAACCACGACTCCTCACGCCTGATCAGCCATTTTGGCGACGGTCTGCACAATACCGAGATTGCCCGGATAGGACTGGTATTGATGCTTACGTTAAGGGGCACTCCTTTCCTATATAACGGGGAGGAGATCGGTATGACGGACCTGTTACTCGAGGATATCCATCAATTCCGCGACAAGCTGGGGGTATGGGCGTATGAAACCGAGATCGGGCAATTAAACAGCTCGGCTGATGCTGCCCTGGCTTATGCGGCCCGCCAAACACGCGACAAGTGCCGGACTCCTATGCAATGGGCCAACCAGGCTAACGGTGGTTTTTGTCCGCCGAATGTATCCCCCTGGCTTCCGGTGAATTTGAATTATGCTGAGGGCGTCAATGTTGCGGAGCAGGAGACCGATCCGGCTTCACTGCTCAATTTCTACAAACGTTTGCTTCGCGTGCGAAAATCGACGCCTGCCTTGATCGATGGCGATTTCGAGGCGATCGACGGGGATGCTCCTGGATACCTTGGTTTCATGCGCCACAGCCCATCCACCGGCCAAACTTGCCTGGTAGTGATCAATATGACTGGAGATAACCAGCATACCGATCTCAACATTACTTTACGACCCTTGCGCCTCCTTTATTCCAACCGCCCCCGCGAAGAAATGCAGGCCGATCCAGCCCACCTCGATTTGGCTCCGTATGAAATATTGATCGGCGAACTTAAGTAGCTGCATCCCGGTACATGAAACCCAGGGCGAGGCAGTGTCAATTGCCTCGTCCTGGGTTTAATGAACTTGGAATCAGAGGTTAAGCCGGCTAATGGTGCTTTTCAACACCTCGGCCGAGCGTTGTAAACCATCTACCTCAACTTCGGATAGTTCAAGGCGGAGCACTCGTTCAATTCCACCCCGGTGCACCACCGTAGGCAAGCTCAAACAAACATCAGAAATGCCGTAGTATTCGGGGATGAGGCTCGAAACAGATAAAACGGTCGATTGATCGCGTAAGATGGCCTCCACAATGCGGAGCAAACCTTGCGCCACCGCGTAAAACGTCGCCCCTTTGCGTTCTATGATGTGATAAGCCGCATCTCGGGTCTGGCGAAAGATATCCTCCATGTCCGCATCGATGCAGTTGAATCCATTCGCCCGACAGAAAACCGCAAGTTGCATGCCGGCAATGTTGGCCAATGACCAGACCGGAACTTCGCTATCCCCATGTTCGCCGATAATATAGGCATGGACGCTGCGGGCATCGACATCGAAATACTGGCTGAGCAAGTAGCGGAAACGAGCGGTATCCAGGATAGTCCCTGAACCCAAAACGCGTTGTTTGGGTAGCCCGGAGATCTTCACAGCCGCATAGGTAAGCACATCGACCGGGTTGGTAGCGACTAGAATCAACCCATTCGGGTTGTAGCGCACAACCTGTTCGACGATTTGTCGCAAGATGGCAATATTACGTTGAAGCAGGTCTAACCGGGTTTCACCAGGACGCTGCGCTGACCCAGCCGTTATCACTGTCACAGCAGCACCGGCGCAATCCGCATAGTTACCAGCCAAAATGCGGGTTGGGCGGGCGAGGGGGATGCTATGGTTGAGGTCCATCACCTCGCCTTCAGCTTTGGCGGTATTGGAATCGATCAGAACAATTTCACTGGATAGCCCGCTGATTAATAGTGCATAGGCAAATGTGGCGCCTACATTTCCCGCGCCGATAATTGCTATGCGAACGGGCGTGGTCGTTTGATCGTCCATCGATGACCTATTCCTCCGGAGATGAGGTTGTTGATGAATTTGGGTTTGGCTCACCAGCCTGTGGTTCTATCGGGGTTGTTTCAGGGGGAAGTATGCTAGGTTCAGGATGCACGTCGTCGGGTGTGTTCCCAAGATCTCCCCGCGCCTCTACCTTGAGCCGTTCCAGGTCTTCCTGGATACTCATTTCTTGGATCAATTTCGCAGGGATATCACGGAATTGCAGGTTGTCGCGTAGCTTATTGATTTCTTGCAGATCTTCTTCCAGGCCAGATTCGCGGACGAACTTGGTGGGCAACTCGCGGATCTCGCGGGTGGTATTCATCATATTGCTCCAGGCAGGCGAACGGATGATCTGGCGGATGAATCGCCCCAGTTTCTGTCCGGTCTTCACCATATCCTTCGGACCCATCACTACGAGCATGAGGATTACGATTAATAATAGCTCGAGGGGGCCGATCCCTAAGATTTCCATATACAAGGTTCCAATAGCAAGTTGGGGATGTTATTCCTGCTTAATATTCTCTTCATCCATTGGCGATGGTTTTTCTTTGTCCGCGCCTTGTAATCCTTCGCGGAAAGCTCGGATGCCGCTACCGAGCTCTCCGGCAATCTTGCTGATGCGTCCTACCCCAAAGAGCACCAGGATGATGACGAAGATAATGATCAGTTCAGATGGTCCAAGGTCACCCATAATCCTCTCCTTTCACAATAAACAGGAGTTATTATAATGCATTCGTCAAGAAGGGGGTCGAGGTGAAATTGTCGTCGTCGACCGTGGGCATGCATTGCAGAGTGAGGGAAGAGGACTATAATGATGCTCTGTTCAGTATGCTTCCGATGAGAAATCAATCGTTGACAGGAACATCGTTTTCGGAGCCGGTCCAGCATGTGACTTGTTGCGCCTGGCGATACCCAGGCAAATGCTTGACCGGACTTCTTAATGTATTTATAATCATTCGCTTGCCTGGTCTACATGATGATAAAAGATAGTCTACAAGTAGGTTTGAAACATGCAGAAACAAGAAATGATGGATGAGGGAAACGGGACTGGAGTCCAGCACCGGACGACAGGTTTTAAACCTCACCGCTCCTGGCGTACCTGGCTGATTGGCCGTCCTCTCCAAACAGCAGATGCTCCCCACCAGACGATCGGTAAATTTATCGGTTTAGCAGTATTTGCATCGGACGCGCTGTCTTCCACTGCATACAGTACCCAGGAAATGATGTTAGTCCTGGCGATTGCAGGAACAGCCGGGTTCGGATTTATCTTACCCCTGACCGTGGGAATTGTTGTTCTACTGGCCATCTTAACCCTCTCCTACGAGCAGACCATCCATGCCTACTCAGGCGGCGGGGGGGCGTATATTGTCTCGCGCGACAACCTGGGCGATCTTCCGGCTCAAATTGCAGCAGCCGCCCTGTTAACCGACTATATCCTTACCGTGGCAGTATCGATTTCTTCCGGGGTTGCCCAGCTCGTCTCAGCCGATGAACGTTTATTCGGTTATCGGGTAGAGATTGCCATCGCATTTGTTATGCTCATCATGATCGTCAATTTACGGGGTGTGAAGGAATCCGGAGCTGCCTTCGCAGCGCCAACCTATCTCTTCCTGGGCTTGATTTTTTTATCGGTTGGGATCGGGGTCTTCAAGTCGCTGACGGGAACATTGACGACTGTCATCGATGCCCCTCCATTAGAAGTCATCTCCGCTGCACAGGGGATGACCCTCTTCTTATTGTTGAGGGCCTTCGCTAGTGGAACAACCGCATTAACCGGAGTCGAAGCTATCTCAAACGGGATTCCGGCTTTCAAAGAGCCCCGCTCTAAAAATGCAGGAACCACCTTAATCTGGATGGCCTTCATTCTCGGAACCTTGCTGATCGGCACGGCCTTTCTGGCTCACCAGGTTGCGGCAGTACCCTCCGAACAAGAAACGATCATATCCCAGGTTGTACGGACAGCGCTAGGCAACCGGGGTCCTCTCTACCTGATAACCATCCTGATGACCACGATCATCTTGATCATGGCAGCCAACACCTCGTTTGCGGACTTTCCCCGGTTAAGTGCCATCGCCGCAGTCGATGGCTTCCTTCCGCGCCAATTGGCATACCGGGGCAGCCGCCTGGTTTATTCTCGTGGCATCATTGCCCTGGCGATGATTGCATGCTTGCTGATCGTAATATTCCAAGCCTCTGTCACCCGCCTGATCCCGCTTTATGCGATCGGTGTATTCTTATCCTTCACCCTCTCACAGGCCGGTATGGCCCACCGGTGGTGGAAGATCGGCCACATGAAAGCTGGTGAAGAAATCAAGGAGCGCGGCTCTCTGCTGCGATATGATAAGGGCTGGGAACATAAGATGATCATCAATGGGATCGGATCGATGATGACCGCTATCGTCACCTTGGTGTTTGCAGTAACTAAGTTCTCCGAGGGTGCTTATGTGGTCGTTATCATCATTCCGATCCTGGTTGCGACGTTTTCATATATTCATCATCATTACCAACAACTTGCCAAAGCGCTATCTCTCGAGAATTACGGACCTCCTTCCCGGATTTGCCGGCATCGGGTGATCCTGCCGCTCAGCGGTGTGCACCGCGGAACGTTGGCTGCCCTCCGTTATGCACGGACGCTCTCAGATGACATTACCGCCGTTCATGTCTCAATTGATGGCGACGAATCCGACAAATTACAAAAGAAATGGGAAGTATGGGGCGAAGGGGTTCGTCTGGTCATCCTCGATTCTCCGTACCGGTTATTCCTTGAGCCATTGCTCGATTACGTTGAAGAAATTGCTGCACAACGTCAACCGAATGAGATTATCACCATCGTTGTTCCCCAATTTGTACCAAATCATTTTTGGAACAATGCATTGCATACACAGACCGCATTGAGTTTGCGACTCGCCCTGCTCTTCCGCAAAGACATTGTGGTAACGGATGTCCCATACCAGGTAAACACGTAAGTTGTCATGGATGAGAAGAGGAAAGCTATGAAAGTGATCATTGTAGGTTGTGGCAGGCTGGGTATTGAGTTGGCATACCGTCTCTACCAGGGCGGGCATGATGTTTCTGTGATTGATGCAGTTTCAGCAGCGTTCAACAATTTGCCGCCGGATTTTCAAGGTCGGACTATCGAAGG
>JAQTMA010000167.1 GCA_028714615.1 Anaerolineaceae bacterium
AAGCGAATGGTGTAGCGCCATATCGCTCTTTTACATTTCGCGCACACGCTACCGCCTTTTCTATATCCCATGAATCTATGGGCTGCGTAGTTTCCTCATAAAAGAGAGTGCCAGGGCTCAGGTACGTTACGAAATGCCTTTCCAGGGTAGCCATGTTTATACTCCGGCCCCGAACTGTATCGTCAGGCCGCACCGATGCGCCAGCGGCACCAGTTCGGAGATTGTCGAGTTCGGGTTTTTCAATGCCTCGCCGAGGGCGACGAAGGAATCCCCAAGCTGTTCGATTGGGTTTACTTCTTGCATCTTGTCGGCCAAGTCACGGAACGTTTTCTCCTCCTCAACCGGCGGCAGGGCTTCTTCAATCCCATTAGCCGCTTTCAGGGCATCAATCACGGCTACGTCAAGACCCACAGGCTTTCCGTTCTTCTTGGCGGCGGGCGGCCTTTTCCGGAGGGCCTTGGCCGCCGGCTGCCGGTTCTTGCAAGCATACTCGAAAACGCCGTCTCCCGCATCAAAGCGTTCGAACAAGTCTTCGTTGCTTAGGATTTTCCTAACCTCTTCCGTGTTCGCCTGCTCCCGAAAGGTAAACCGAATGGTGGAAAACGAGGTTCGCCCGGAGCGAGCTAGGTAGTCGGTAATTTGTTTCTCAATACTCATCTTCTTCGTCAATCACAGTCTTTGGAAAAACATCTTCCGGTTTTAAGTTAGCCCGTATCCATTCAATAGCCGCAATCAAGGGCAGCTTTTGCGAACGGATAACGTACTTGTGGAACTCACCGCAGGTTTCAGCATCAGGTGGCATATTTGTTTCCTAAAAATAATATTGCGGTGTTTGGATTAGGGCATTCGCTTACCTACTTCAACGCCCATATGGTATGCATCGATTATAGACCGCCATTCACTATAATCCTCGGGATATATTTCCAAGAGAGCATCTTCCACCCAGGATTTTATAAGGGCGTTATCGTAATCACATTGTTTTTGAATTTCATGGTTGGCATGATAGTTGTTAGCAGCCCGATAAAGCAAGTAATCGAACATCGCCCTAACACCGCGCCTAAACTCTTCTTTTGGGTCAGGCGAAGTCACAATATTAGTTCCTTCAGTTCAATCGGGCCGCCCCATTTGAACTTCGAATTCGCGGGAAACAGATCGCCGATAACGGTATGGCGATAGTAATCTTCGAACATGTTTCCGGGGTCTTTTTCATTGTACCACTGATACTTCCGTATCCGGTCTTCGCGGCCGAGGTAGCCTAGATGGAGAAGGGATGCATCTAAAGATATAGTCTGCTGTTGTAATTCAAGAGGTGCGTTTCCGCAATGAAAATTGCCTCCGAAACTTGTGTCCTGGAATCGGTAATCGCCCGGTCTGAATATACACGCTCGCTGAGCATGGACGTACACTCCATCCACGCGCTCTTGTGTTTCTGAGTTCCAAAGGTAGCGAAGGCGGAGGCTAAAGCAGTCAATGGCGGAATGCGCCTGGATGGCGTTCCGGATAATCTCAGCGGACCCTGGCGCCAGAACCTCGTCACCATCATGCATGAACACCCATTCTGTGGTTTCCCGTACCTGATCGAGAAGCCAGTTCTTGTCGCGGGCCTCATCCAGCCCTTCGAAGGGGGATTCCAGCACCGTCACGTTGGGGATCGCCGCACAAATCTCCCGCGTATTGTCCGTAGAATGGTCGTCAAAGACCACCACCCGCTCGCACAGGGGAAAGAGCGAGGACAGACACCGCCCAATCCAGCGGGCTTCGTTTTTAATCCGCATCAATCCGGTAATTACCATCTCGGTTTCCCCTCTCTGCGAAGCCCCTTGGACTGAGTTGATCGCCGCTTGGCAGCCAAGGCCCTGTCCAGATACTCGCCAACGTCACCGTTGAGCCAGGGCGAATCGCCGGCTTCCAACCGTTGCTTGGACAGGAGTTGATGGTAGCTGGCATGATCTATCCAGTATTTCATTTGTTCGGTGTTCATTTCTTAAATAAAATATCCAGTTGAAAGATACAACCGTCGTAATGTTTTTCGCTGGAATGGTACTCCAAAATATCTTCAATGCCAAAACCCAGCTCCCTCATCCGGCTAATGACCACATCGCAAAGCGGCGCACCCTCATTGTACTGGGCTAGGGAAACCTCGACAAGTGCATATTTGGCATGGCCAAAAGTTTTGATGCCGCCGTTAATCACATCCAGTTCGGCTCCCTGCACATCCACCTTTATGAAATCCGGGGCTAGATTGAACGAATCCAGCGGAACCACCTCAACAGTTTCAGATACCGCATTACGATAGTGCTCCGTGTTTTCTTTATGAAAGGATACTCCGGTTCCGACGGAATTTGGGGCTGGCATATACAAATCAAAACTGTCATAACGATCCGCCAGTCCGATAATATGGTACTCATGCCCTGAGTTCATAAGCCACGGCTCACAGTTTTTGTTCGCCTCAAACTGAATGATCCTAGCTTGAGGAAACATCCCAGCGAGGGTTCGACTGAACTCACCGACATTGGCTCCTATGTCAAGGATAAGATGGGGCGGGTCAATGGATTTTAGTTTTTCGAAATTCATTTTACTACTAAACGATGAGCCTCACCATTTTTGTACCCTGCCACCATGTCCTTTTTTATTAGGTCCATAAGTGTCTCTAGGGTTTTGAATTCATCTATCCACATACCCGTAATTTCAGTCCGTCGGGTAAGCGGCTTATCTGGGTCAGAAAACACAACGTCAGCACCGGCAGCGGTAAAAGCAGATATAAGCGCCGCATTCCGTGATCCTGAACCGACAACTAAGATTCTCTTGCTATGCATAGTTATTCTCCAAAATTGAACCGGCTTGTCAGAAATTTTCGGGAGTCCGCTATAGTCTGGCCGCGCATCACCATCCGCGCTGCCGATCCATAATTTATGCCGTCTCTCCGAGCTGTCACGCCTGCCAGTATTCCTACTGGTCGTCCACTCCAGATCGCGATTTCTGTTGATCCAGATGTGCCGTACTTCCACGGGCTCGCTTGGTGGTGCGTTCACCTGCGCATTCCTGCCGTGTCCAGGCCCTGGGCTATCTGCTGTTGCCCGAGGGGTGTCCACCTTTTACCTACCAGGCTTTTCAGCCAGGCGGATGGGTTGTGCTCCTACCGCTCGTAAGCGGAGCAGATGGACGAAGCTAGTTATAAAGGTTTTATATTTGGAGGATCATGCCGGCGCGTTACTATTGGCTAACCATTTTAAAAATTGAATAACCCCTGCCTCTACGACATCTAACTCAGAGCAATATTCCGCATGCTTTGTAGTATCAAGCGTTTGCTTGTACGCATCCAGTAATTCTCTTAGCTCTTTGATGTTGTATCTAGCGTCCATGGGCTTTCCACTTAGTAGGTTTCAAGTGTAAACATCTTTCATACTTTGTCAAGAAAAACTTCCTTGAACTGGCGCATGACACGCTCCGGGGAGAACTGCCCCACAATTTGGGCGCATTCCGTTCGGCGGAACAGATCGCCTTGCCGCAACCCATCCAAGAGCTGGGCGAGGTCGTCAGGATTGTTGTAGAGTAACCCAGTGTCGCGCAGCAACTCAATGTGATGGCGGTCCCCGCCGCCATTCCAGGCCAGGACGGGAATGCCCTGGTGCAGCGCCTCGCAGATCGCCAGGCCGAATGATTCCCCAGAAGCTCTGGCGTGAAGGAACGCATCACAGGAGGCCAAGAAGTTGCTCTTCTCCTGAAGGTCGATGATGGCATCCATGAAAATGCAATTGGGCGCATTCGTAAACCATTTGGTATTGGCGAACAGGAAATTATAATCAGGAAATTTGTGAATGGTATCCATCACGAAGGGGATATTGAATTCATGAAACCCTCCGTATCTTCCGACTACGATTTTATCCGATTCAAATAACTTGCCGGTGGGCGGCGGCAGATTGACGATATGGGGGACGTAAGGATAGCGCCCATCCGCCAGCCACTTCGAGACGTAGGCATAAACCGTTCCGTGCGGTTCAAAGTATCTGAATACCGCATGGACGAAGTTGGGTCGATTGGATAGTATGCCATCGTCAAAGCCTGCTTTGATGAAGTAGCAGGCATCAATATCAAGCCGGTCACACAACTGGTTAAGCTCATCAACAGACGAATAGAAATAGATTTCACCGAATCGGGCTTTGAATTTAGTGTAGACCTCTGGATGTGGAGGACCATAGGCAGTGGAGTAACAGATGAAGGATTCGTTCCGTAGAAGGAGTTCGTTGTAATGGGCGTAATCGTACAAGGCAACGCTGGTGCCACGTTCGCTTAAGCGGTTTTCACAAAACAGGATTCTCATTCTACAGGCCTAGTGTCAAAAGTTTTCCATAAGGTTACAACCTCACCGGTTTTGGCCTGGTACATAACCCATTCAGAAACTATTTTTTGCAATTCTTCCTCTGTTTCAGTCCGTTGTGTAAATGTCTGCTCACCAGTGGATTTTGTGAGGACATGGTAAATGACTATCTGTTCTACTCTTAGTATAGGCATATTAAATTATGGCCTCATGTATATACATCCAAGTCAAAAACCGAAACGCCACCTGCTGCCCAGCTAGACCGAGATGCTACAATCTCCACGGCATCTTTGGCATTCGCGCCAGCCAGCATGGCACCCAGCGCCATCTCATGGCCCCCGCCGTCTGCGCACGGTACTTTTTCAAAAGGTTCCAGGGTGAGCAAGCCGGTTAGTGAATATGCTTTTCGGGAGCTGATGGCTACAATAAGGCCACAGTTATAATCCTTTTCCATCAGTTCAGGCGGATCGCCCCCTTCTTCCATCCACTTCAGAATGCATGGAACTTCTGCCGCCGAGCCGGCGGCAGCCCAAATGATGATACGCGAGTCGTTCAACCTGAATCTAGCCCCTACGTCAGGATGTAGGGATACCTGAAACAGCTTCTCGACTTCATTCCATGTATTCCCTTTCCAACTGGCTCGGTCGACCGCCAGAAACCTTCCATCAAAACAACTGGTCGTCATGAATTTGCTCTCGCCTTAATAGCATTCTCACACATAATAGTCATCGCCTCTCCCTCTTGTGAGAAATCGCCTTCGGCCAAACTTTGCGGACTGCGCTGGCGCGCACATTCTTCGGCGCATTCCCTTCGCTCCTTCAGTATATCCTCTCGGTGTGCGGCCATAACGTTTTCAAACACCTTTCTATGTATGTTAGAAATAGTATCATGGGCGGCATCGTGCAAACCTTCTTGATACGCCGTGTTCCAGTAGGCTTCTAATGCTTCTTCAAAGGTCATTGCTTAACCTCATCTAGTATGGTCTGCGGTTCAGGAAGGGAGAAGCCCAAGGCTTCCTCCACATCCTTTATAACCTCATCCATAGTTGGTGCGGCCATAATAACTACACTACCGGTTCCACCAAGATTGGATAACGGTACAATAATTGGCTGCTTTTGCAATAACCGTTTTATATTCTCGGCATCCAACCCGAAGACATATAGCTCATTTATTTTGGCGCTTAACATTTTTATCCTCTTTTTTAATATAAACTATGTAAAAGCTCTACGTTGAAGTGGGCGAGGTAATTATGCCCCAATCAGCGGTTCCTGATATAATATACATCATATCTAGCTACGCCGGAAGTTTATTAACAACCTCGGTCGATGAATCCAAGTGGCCTTACTTTTTATTCCTACAATCCGGATTCCATTCCAAGCATCTCGTCAGCGCGTTTTTCACAGGAACAGGAAGATCGTTATCTTTAATATATGCAACCAGCGCTTTCAATTCCTCGCGAACGTGTACTGTTGCAGCATTTTCACCTTTTCTAGTTTCAATTTCGGCGGTAGTATCCCCTATCTGCTTGTCTAAATTTGAAATCCAAGTGTTCAGTAACATCTTTAACATTGTATTATCCTACGCCGGAAGTTTATTCACAACCTCGGTCGACGAATCCAACCAACCCTCAAGCCCGGCATGGATGCAGGCTGCCATGGAGGCATAGGTTCCACCATCCACGTCAGCCTCCACGCGATGACAGTACGCCCCCCGTGGTGGCCCGCATTCCCACGTCGCCATGTATTCGAGGGCAGCATTGAGGCTGTCAAAGGCAGGGGCCGCTATCTGTCCAGCGGATTCCAGCCTGGACCAGAAGGCCAGGCCAGCGTAGGTGCCGAGGAATATTCCCATCTCGGGATGGACGATGACGTATTTATTTGCCATTTCGGTATTCAATCAAGGCATCAAGGAAAGCTTCCTGCATGGTTTTCTTTCCGATCAAAACATCCAGCACATGCTCGTCAAGGGTGTTAGCGGCAAGTAGGTAGTGGATGATAACAGGCCGGTGGAGGCCGGCCTGCATCTGCCGTACCGGGCCGATGCGCTCAATCACTTGGAGAAACGTCTCCAAATCGAAGTCCAGTGAGTAGAAGCATAGGATATTCGAGCCGTATTGCAAGTTCAGTCCGTGCCCTGCTGACCGGGGGTGGACGAACAGAATGGGGATTTCCCCTGCATTCCAGCGAACCTTGGTATCCTCACTGTGCCCAAGGGCGCAGCCTTCAGGAAATGCCTTCAGCAACCGCTGAAGGTCAGCCTTGAACTGGTACGCGACCAAGACCGGTGTTCCCCCAGCCTCGTTTACCACCGACCGCAGGCCTTCGACCTTGGCATCGTGCACCCATTCCCACCCCTCGTCATGATAGAGCGATCCGGAGGCGAGTTGGCGGAGTTTCATAGACCGGGCGCTGGCACTCTCGGCACTGACCGTCTTGCTTTCCAGCTCGGCAAAGAACTCCTTCGTCATTTGTTTATATAGCCCTCTGGCTCTATCCGACAGCTCAACCAGAATCCGATTATGGGTAACCGGCGGCAAGTCGAAGAATTCCTCCGCTTTCAAAACGAGAGTTACATCGGCTATCAACGCTTCAATTTCTTTTGCCGCATGCGGCATGATTTCCGTCTCATGGAATTGGCTTCCTGGAACTTGGCGAAACCAACGGTTATGGAAATCTGTGAAAGTTCGTCCCAACCTTTCTCCTTGGTCGATAAACCATTGCTGGCCCCACAGGCATTCGTAACTTCGGGGCGAAGGGGTTCCTGTTGCGTTAATCCATTTCGTGTACTTAAGATGTGCTACCTTTCCTATGGCACCTGCGCGCTGAGTACCCTGCCCTCGTAACCTATACCCACGGATGCGTGTGCTCTCGTCGGCGACATGAATACCAAAAGGCCAGTTCCTGGTTTTCTTAAAGTAATCGACTAGCCAGGGTAGCTGCTCATAATTAGTCAATGCAATTTGGGTATTCCCTTTAGCCAGTTCGTCAAGCGCCGCCAGCCGTTGTTTTGGATTTCCCATAATTTGCACCGTTTCAATATGCGAAAGATGCGACCATTTCCGTATATCATCTGGCCATGTCAACCTCGCCACATTAAGGGGCGCCATAACCAGGGCCGGTCGATCTTCTCCAAGAGCCTGCTGACGAACATCAATCACTGTGGCAACGGATACCGTCTTGCCAATCCCCATCGACGCGAAGAGATTGCACCGGTCGTGCTTTAGCAGGAACTCAATAGCGAGTTTCTGAGGGGTTCTGGGGATGAAGTCGATGGCCATTGCCTATGATTCAAATGGCATAAGTTTATAGTAGTAATTATCAACGCTGCAAGTTACTACTTCGTAAATGCCATCCTCGCACTCATCAACATTCAGTATTCGCGGCCTTACTTCTTGTGCCCCATCTTGATCTACAGCTTCTTCCAGTACGTTGACACCCTCACATTTGCGGCGCAAGAACGTTAGGCTTTTCTTTAGGTACAGTCCGTTCATATCTGCCCATACTGTCGTCTTCAGGCGCACGACGTAGCGGTTACGCGGTACCAGGGTGCTCATTTTTTATCCCTCTGTGCTCTTATTTCCTTGGCGCATTGGTGGCAAGCGTATGCGGAATGCTCCTTCTTGGTCATCTGGTTGAATTGAATTATCGGAATAGGATATACAATATCCTCACACAACTTGGCGCACGCTTCTCGTTCGGCTAGGGTGGCAGCCTCCCATGCCTGTTTCGCACAGAATAAATTGGCTCCGCTGTCCCACCCTTCTTTAGCTACCCATTCTTCAAAAGTCATGAAATACCTCAACGATAACTAATTAAGATAAACACTTATTACTCACTGTTCCGCCCTAACATCATTGCGGATTCAATCTGCTCCTGCGCCTTTATTTCTTTGATAGCCAGTATCCATGCCGGAGAATACAACCTCACCGCAGGTATGTAACCATTTGGAGACGGGTCCGCTTCATGCCCCACTCGTTGGTCTGGATCAACCCCTCGCAAAAGGCATAACTCGCGAGCGGCAACTTTTAGCTGTTTATCGGACATCATTATAGCGCCTTTTAAATTCAAGGTTCTATATATTGAACATTCGGATTTGAGATATATAACGTATCACCATCCGGTAGGTCAAGGTTATGGAGTACATCCGTAAGCGCTTCTTCCAATTCCTCTGGTGTCGCTTCGTCCGTGTCAATAATTACTTCGAATAGCATTTTCATAGCTTATCCTCCGATCCAGGGTTCCAACCCAAGAAGCTGTCTGATCTTCATCAGGTCTTCTTTACCAATATTGTTTATAGGTCTGGGTGTGTGAATCCTTTGTATTAAATCACTCCAGTTTCGCAGAACGGCTTTTTCGTTTTCGTAAACCTCCTTGTATGAATAGCACTGCCCCGGCGAGGCATAATCGCCGCCATCTACCTCAAGATTAACCGGGTTAATCCGGTACGGTTTATGAGCCGGGTAATCGAGTGTAGCCCATATCCTACCGATTTTCGTTACGGTAACCTGACGCTCGTTACCTCGGTATCCAACAAACCACAACTTCTGGCCGACCTCTAGTCCCATCTCAGAACCCCTCCTGTCTGGTATTCCGTCACCCGAGTTTCGAAGAAGTTCTTCTCCTTCTTCGTCTGCCACTTGCC
>JAQTMA010000168.1 GCA_028714615.1 Anaerolineaceae bacterium
AGAATCGGCGAAGTTTACGTACTCTGGTTCGTTGTGAATGCGTGGAGCATGCGCTTGCATAGCTTCTCGGGAATCCAGGATAGCCGCCAGGGGTTCGTAATCGACATCGATCAGCTCGAGGGCTTTCTCGGCAATCGCTTCAGTCTCAGCCGCCACGAAAGCCACTCTATCCCCTACGAAACGGACCTTGTTATCCAGAGAAAACATATCGAGTGGGCCAGGAATTGGGTCGGACTGTCCAGCGGTGGAATATACGACCCGTGGAATATCCTGCCACGTCAATACGGCTGCCACACCTGGTAAAGCTCGCGCTTTGGTAGCATCGATCCTTTTGATTAGTGCATGCGCCACCGGACTCTGCAAAACTTTCGCGACCAACATCCCGCGTAACTCGATGTCTTCGGTATATGCAGGTTTTCCTTGCACCAGCTTTATGGCATCCACTTTCGGTTCAGCATGGCCTACCGTATTCCAGTTCTGGGATTGGGGAGACATGACCACTTTCGGCATGACACCTGTCCGGGTTTGCGCGTCGCTGCTTTCTCCTGGATCTTCATCCTCCGGATTGATATTTGTAGTGCCAGGGTTCCATTCAGCCGGGGCAGGAATGGATCTATCCACCGGCGGAACTACCTCACCGCGCATTATCGCGGCCGCCCGTAGAACAGCCTGTACCGGCTTCAGGTATCCAGTGCAGCGGCAAAGCACCCCGGAAAGAACCTCGCGTACCTCATCCTCGTTTGGATTTAGGTTTCTTTCCAATAAGGAGTGGGCGGCAATTACCTGTGCAGGGGTACAATAGCCACATTGAATCGCTCCAGTCTCGATAAATGCGCGCTGGATCGGATCGAGGCCTGTCGTCTTTTTCCAACCCTGATCAGGATGTTCTCCCAGAGATTCGATTGTATGTAAATCATGATCCTCCGCCTGGGCAGCCAGCAAGCGGCATGAGTTCACCGGTCTTCCATCCATCAATACAGCGCAAGCGCCACATTCACCCTGCTGGCAGCCCCCATCTTTCACTCCAAAAATCCCATGAGTTCGTAAAACATCAAGTAGGGTTGCTCCTGGAGCGGCCTCCCACGTAAAACTGGCGCCATTGATGTGAAGGTTGATTCTCATATTTGCTCCAGTTCCATCAGGCAACGCTTCACCAAAATCGGCGCCACATGCTGGCGGTACTCGGCCGTCGCCCACGCGTCATCTGCCTGGCTATACGCATTTCTAGCAGCAAGCTCAGCTCCAGTCGATTCAGTCCCATCCATCGCCATCAATGGGGCTGTTCCATAACCACCCAATACGATCCGGGTGCGTTTGGAAGGCCATCGGGTGACTGCCGCACACACGATTGGACGGTCATCCAATGTTCGGGCAACATATTGGAATGCCATGCTTACCTGTAAAGGAATTGCTACCTGAACCATGAGCCTTCCAGGCAACCCCTCATTGCGGAATGGGAGCCAATCACCAATCCCGGTTTCGATATTCTCGGGAAGCCAGGACAAGCGCGCATCCAGCGCCATTAATACTGTTGTGAAGGGCGATCGTCCGTCTGCCGTTACCAGAGTACCGGCAATACTGCCGACCTGACGTAAATTAAATGAAACTTCTTGATGGATTGCGTCACGCAACGCAGGAATTGTCTGCGAAAAATCCATTAACCTTTGGAGTGAGGTTGCCGCTCCCACGACCATAACATTCCCCTGCACCTGGATGCTATCCAGCCCAAGCTCCTGCAAGTCGACCACGGCGTATTCGTCCTTTCCGGGTCGCGAAAGCACCGAACCACCTGCCAGAGGCAGCGTTCGAGGAGCCGCCCGCATCAGAAGATCAAGCGCAGCATCCATGGTTTTTGGCCGGTGGTATTCAAGGATCATGGCAACTCCTTCGTTTCCGGATAGACCTTCCAGCCTAAGGCTCCAACATCAACAGCCGAAATCATCTCATCTGGAACATTAACGTAAACACCCTCTGCCTCGGCCAGCAAGATACCATCAGTAGAATAGATTTCTCCACTGGCTTCAGCCACTCTTCCGAAATCTTTGCCGGCGTGCCCCTTCAAGCTGAGCAGTTCACCAATAGGTACTGGTTTTCGGTAACGGATCGAGAGCTTCGCCGTAAACATGAAGCGGGTGGGTTCCCCTTGCATTAATGCGCGCCCCGCAACTTCGTCCAACATGGCAGCAATTATCCCGCCGTGCACGACCCCGGGGTATCCTGCGTACTGTTCTGGGATCATTTTCTGAGCAATTACTTCTCCCGGGGATACCTCCTTGAAGTGCAAATGCAAACCAGAACCGTTCTCTACACCGCATACAAAGCAACCGAGTGAGCTGGGTTGGGGTTTCATTTTTTTGCAAACGTATCGATCAGCAAGCGGACATCTCCACCCACGGGGTAGAGGATCGGGCAAGTACAGCCGTTCTTGCGATATTCGTTTACCTTGGCCCGCGCTTCTTCCGGTGTGCCAGACGCCGTAATGCGGAGAACGAGTTCCTCCGGAACCAAGTGTTTTGCAGCCTGGATCTGTTCGTGCGTTGCCGGCCAGCCAAGCATAGACTGGATCTGGGAAACGATGTCCATCGATACTCCCGATGCCTTGGCTATGTGAGGTTGTTGAGCCAGGTATTGAGTGAGCAACTCCCGAGTGGTATCAATCGCTTTATCGTGGTCATAATCTACCGAGCACACCACCAACTGCGGACGGTCAATGTTGTCCAGGCTACGACCGGTCTTCTGCGCGCCTTTTGCCAGGAGATCCAATGCTTTCTCGTTATATTCAGGCGGAACGCAATAATTGAGGACAACCCCATCACAAATCTCACCCGTCATCTCCATCATCTGATCGCCCGTCGCTCCGATATAGATCGGTACATTGCGTGGTTCCCGTCGACCATGAACGACATCCAACTCGATGCCATCAACGTGCACAAACTCCCCATGGAAGGTGACGTGTTCCATATTCAATAGCCGGCGGAGGGTGATAACCGTTTCGCGCATGGCAACCAGCGGTCTGCGCCGGTCGATACCAACATTCCGAGCCAACGGGTCCCACCAGGCGCCGATGCCGCAGATGATCCGGTCGGGAGCCAGGTCATCCAGAGTTAAAAAAGTTGCCGCTAACAATCCAATATTGCGCGTCCAGTTGTTGATCACCCCAGAGCCAATTTTGATCTTATCAGTTACCGCAGCATAGGCTGCCATGGGTACAATGGCATCGCGTACCAGGCGGCTCTCTGCCTGCCATACCGATTCAAAGCCGCGTTGTTCAGCATAACGAACAAACGCTAATCCATCCCGTAGATCGTGGGCATCTTGCAGATATAAGGCAATACGTTCAGGCATACTCGTCCTCCATAAGTAGCAATTCACAATCGCCAAACAATGAGCAGGCTAAGGTAATTGAAACACGTTGCTGTTTTCGATATCGAGCTGAAAAGCATCCATCTTCCGCAGCATTTCGAGGTCCTCTGGTAGATCGAGGTCCAAGGCGATGGCTGGATTTTCAACGACTTCCAGGCGGATGCAGAATTTTGTAGTACGGTCACAATGTCGCTGGAAAGAGCCAGAACCAAAACCGTATTCAATCAATCCCGCCGGACTGACCAGTAAGGCGTTGGTCCCTTCAGCTCGCCTGTCAGATGCAATCACCACCACAGGAGGACGTTGCATTCGGCTGATCAAGGATTGAACATCCTCGGCGGCCAACAACGGTAAATCTGCGGGTACAATCAGCACTCCCTCGGCTGAATAAGCTTGTGCGACTGCTGTTGCACGTCTGAGTGCAGTGTTCAGGTGAGGGTTACCGTCTTCGAGGAGTGTTTTTGCGCCGTGGTCGCGAGCTAACGCGAGAGCTGCCGGGTCTCGACTCACTACCAGTGTATGATAAATCTCAGGAACTGATGCCAATACCTTGAGAGTATGACTGAGCATTGAAAAATTTAATTGCGTACGTTCTTCTTCTGTTAATACCCCCGCCAGACGCGACTTCCCGCGTCGCAAGGGCTTGACCGGAACAATCGCCCAAAGGCTCATTGATTTGGATTCCTCCGCAACCTGTCCTCAAAGAAATCAAGCACGTCTTTTGCCAGGCAGTAACGATCATCCGCGGTGAGCATCAGCGTGTCTGTTGCGTATGCTATTATACCCGACTGCCCAATCTCGTTTATGAAGTGCTCGTCCGTCTGATCCAAGATGAACCCGGTCAGCAGGTTTCCATAATGATGCGCCACCGCCAGAGCAGACGGTTGGATACCCAGCTCGCTATACATTTTTGCTGCCGGCCCCTTTACTGCCTTACCCCCAATGATCGGTGATACTGCTACCACAGGGCGGTCCTTCAGACTCTCCTCTACCCCGGAAAGACTCAGGATTGGTCGAATACTGACCCAGGGGTTCGAAGGGCATATCACAACCAGATCCGCATCCTGTATCGCTTCGATGACCCCTGGGGCGGGTTTCGCTTCTGCAATTCCGTCAAAGCGAAAGCCCGTAACCTCCGGTTCGCAGCGCTTTTCCACGAAATAGGACTGGAATGGCAGATCGCCGAGATCGCGCGTTAGGACCATCGTCGCAACCCGATCATCAGTCATAGGAAGGACACGTTGATTAATTCCCCAGGTGATACAAAAATCATGCGTAATCCGGCTGAGAGGTTCACCCTCGGCTAACCGGCGTGTTCGCTCAAGGTGGGTGCCTAGATCACGATCTCCCAGTCCAAACCATCGCGGGCCGCCGAGCTTCGCTAGACTTTCGAGTGCATGCCAGGTTTCATCTTTCTGTCCCCATCCGGTATCCGGATTCGCCAGTCCGGCCAGGGTATAACATACTGTGTCCAGATCTGGGGAAATACGTAACCGGAGGTGTTCGAAGTCATCCCCTGTATTGACTACGAGCGTCAGATCAGACGGTGGCAAAGCACGCGCTAATCCATCAGCCAGCTTTGCTCCTCCTACCCCCCCAGCTAAGGCAACCACATTCATATACCAACCAATCCGTTAATCCATCGTAGACCTCGGATGCCTACGCGAAATTTAAAATAACTCTTCATTTCGATCAACCGGGAGCTCTACGCAATAGATGAATCAGCCTGAAAAATTGTACCTGTGCTTCAATTGACCTACCTCTTCCCCAGTTTGTCCCACCAACGACAGGTTATCGATTCTCATTTCCCATTTGAATGGGGTAAATGCTAGTTCAGATATTGCGCAGGATATACTTTCCTTAGTCACGTCTCCGTATGCGAGCGTTACATGTGGAACCCATGCATCTGGTAAATAATAAGGATTGAATCCTTTGGCCAGTGACCCTGCGGCCGTGCACACTTTTTTGTGGAAGCGCAACAACTTTTCATCCTTCGCAATTGCAACATAAATCACCGGTTCTTGACCCGTAAAAATTCCTAAGCCAGAGGTTTTTACAATAAATGGACGGGCTGTTTCAGCGATCTCTTCGAGGGCTTTTTCCACTTTGTGCTCCTGGTAATTTTCTGCCACCTGCCAGGAAAAATGGGGGTATGGGGTCATCTTGACCCCTTTAAGGCCACAGCGCAATTCGAGCACTCGCCAGAGCGCCTCAATCCTGCTATATCCTGCCTCTTCTAAAAGTGACACGATCGCTTGCATGCCTGTACCCGCCAAATTACCGGAACAAATCCTGGTCCTTCGGACGAATTAATTCCTCCAACGAGGATTCACGTAACGCATAGGGGAATCCACGAACATGCACGGCCGGGATGCTCTCATCGGCTTGGCCCATGACCAATGAAGCAGCTCCGGCAAGTTCATCCGCTGCTGCCACCTGAGTAATTCTTAGGGAATAACCGAACAAGTCTGGTTTTCCACGCATGTCAACCAGGGCAGGCATACCCGATAATCCGATCGAGCTGCCCACCACGCCCATCCGCCAGGCGCGCCCGTGTGAATCGATAATTAAAACACCAAGCCTTCGGTTTGTGGCTGCTTCCATATCGCGTCGAATTCTTGCCGCAGAGACATCGGGATTCTTGGGCAAGAGTAGGACCCAGTCCTCCGGTTTTCCCTCTTGGCCCCGGACATTTGAGTGATCGATTCCCGCATTCGCACAAACAAATCCGAGTTGATGTTCTACGACTAATGTGCCCGGTCGGGTCCGCAGAACAGCGCGGCTCTCACGCAGAACCAGCTCTACGAACCGAGGGTCTTTGTCTACCTCGCTCGCCAGCTTGCGAGCATCCGGAGAAATCTCGACTGTGTTAAGGTTAACCAGGCGGTTTTCCGCCTTGGAAACGATCTTTTGAGCGAGCACCAGGATATCTTCATCCTGCAATTGGATGCCTTCCGCTGCAATCGCCGCAAGCAAGAATACCGCCAGATCATCACCGGGTTGGATCATTGGAAGTCCACGGAGTGGAGTGATGAGAAGTGGTGCAGGCATGAGAATTAGTTATACGGTGCTTTGGATCCGTTGAATAATCCGTCTACTGATCGCGCTCGGCGGCTCGGAATCAGCGCTCAATCCCAGTGATCCTGATCCCCGCTGATTGTACACCATACTGCTTGTTAAGACCAATCAGGATCGAGGTTAACCCTTCAATCACCACTGAGTTCTCTAAAGGTCCTGCATCCCATCCAGTCAATCCGGCTGCTTCCACCAGTTTAAGTACCTGGTAGCGCGCCACTTTGGTTGTCCCGCACACCAACACATCACACTCGATCGGCTCATCATTGAGCAGCTTTTCATAGGAGATGTTTTGGAAAGCCGCCGAAACCTGCACCTGGTCACCTAATATCCGCTGCGCTTCTTGGGCTGCGCTACCTGCCGGCGGCATTTGTACCCGGGTGATCCTGGGAGGCACCAGTGGTACGGTAACGTCAACCAGGATTTTCCCCTGCAATTCGGGGATAAGGCTAACCAACGTATCCCGATGAGCAGCAAAGGGAACGGTCATCACCACGAGCTGAGCTTCGTGCGCTGCCTGGGAATTCGTCATTCCCTGCAGGCAAGATGAATCAACCAAAAGGGACTTTATTTCGGCCACTGCCGATTGCGCCCTTTCTAATAGCCGCGAGCCGATAATCACCTGGTATCCTGCTTTTGCCCAACGGTAAGCCAGACCTTTCCCCTCTTTTCCGGTGCCACCCACAATCGCAATTGTATGGATTTGTGCAGAATTCTCTTGATCGGTCATATTCTCCTCTAGTGGGGTTAAGATAATTGATTCTGATACCTGCGCCACACCTGTGGCGCTAATTCCATAGCACGATGGCTAATCTCTTCTTCATCCAGGGTCAGTAGCTGGCGATGAGACATCAATAGCTTTCCGGCAACCATCGTGGTAGTCACCAGGCTCTCGTCAAATCCGAAAAGGATGTGCCATGGTAGGTTTTCCGGGGTGATCGGTGTAAATGGATGGTAATCAACGAAGATCAAGTCCGCTGCCGCACCCGGAACGATCACCCCGAGAGGAGCGCCGGGGAAGAGCTGGCTGGCCAGGGCAGCATTGTTGTACACCGCAATTTGGACGAGATCCATGCCGTTCATCCGTCGTGGATCACGGTTCCACAACTTGTGCGCCAGGTATGCAGTTTTCCATTCCAGCCACATCGCATTCGAAAAACCATCATTGCCCATGCATACTTTAATGCCCGCCCGTAGAAAACTTTCGATGTCAGAAAGTCCAACCGCGTTATTCATATTTGACCGCGGTTGGTGTGTGACCCAAGTACCCGTTTCTGCCAGGAGGGAAATTTCTCGGCTATCGATGGAAACGGCATGCACAGCGATTGAATTCGGACCGAGGATTTGATGCTGGTTGAGCCGGTCGACAACACGCATCCCGCTCTTCTCAATCGCATCGTACTCGTCCGAGATATGCTCTGCAACGTGAATGTGGAAACCCGCTCCCTCTGGAGCTGCTTCACGACACGCCTCTAATGTCTGGTCGGTCACGGTCAGGCTGGCATGGATTCCGAATAATCCAGAAAGTCGCCCGTTCGCAGGCTGTTCTGAGCGGATCCGATGGATAAAGCGGTAATTTTCCGAGATCGCAGCGCGCGAGCGAGCCTCTCCATACCGGTCTGTCACCTCGTAACACAGCGAAGCACGTAAGCCGGACTCGTCCACTGCATCTCCCAACACATCTAGGGAACCATCAATAAAATTCGGGCTGGCGTGATGGTCGACCAACGTGGTGGTTCCATGGTGGATAGCATCGATCAAAGAAACCAGTGCAGAGTAGCGTACTGTTTCCTGATCCAAGGATTGATCCAACGGCCACCACAACCGTGCAAGGATCTGCTGGAATCCATCTGGTGCTGTGCCTGGAATTGCCAAACCACGTGAGAACGCACTGTAAAAGTGGGTGTGAGCGCAAATGTTGCCCGGCATTACATACTGCCCTTCCGCATCAAGGCGTTCTTCCGCAGGGTGGGTGTTCATCAAGTCTGCTTCAGTGCCAACTTCTCGTATGATGCCTTCTTGAATTAATAGGGCGTGGTCCGTAAGGATCCGATTTGGCGTCTCCCAGGTGATCAATTTCGCATTCGTGATCAACATAGATCCCTCCCATTAAATGCTTATACCCGCTATGCCAGTTACCCGGTTGCGGGAAGATAATTCGGTCGTAGAGTCGCTGTGCTCGGGTTGAGCGAAGTGGTCAGAGGTTGGATCGCCATAGGATCGGTGGACAAATGATGGCGGCACTTTTCGAAGGGCTCTCGGTCCCAACGCCGGTACAGATTTGCCTGTAACGACCACCGATCTGACTTCAAAATTGTAGCATAATATGCGGTGATTAAAGCCTAGAATTCCCATTCATGCGAAGATCATCAGCTTTCTATTCACCTTAATATGCCTTATAATTGACCCGAAAACAACAGGAGAGCCCACTTAACATGACAGACGCACGCAATTCTGCTATCGAATATGCTCATCAAAACCAGGGAAGATTTCTTGAAGAATTAATAGAACTGATCTC
>JAQTMA010000169.1:0-7081 GCA_028714615.1 Anaerolineaceae bacterium
ACCCAGACGTCCATATGGTTAGCCATGATCAGCTCCTACAGCAGGCCTTCTTGTGCCAGGTAATCCACCAACGCCCGGGTGGCTTCGACCGGTTGGCCGGGAATGATGACTTGCTTCCGTTTCACCTGGCGAGGCGCCCGAGTACTGATAACTTCGAGCTGATTCTGGAGATCATCCGGCAATCCCAGATCCGCCAGCCGCCACAGGGTAATTGGTTTCTTGCTGGCTTTCAGGATTTCCTTCATGGTCGGTAGGCGGGGTGGATTAATATCCGTCGTCACCGAGAGCACCGCCGGGTATAGCGTCTCGATCACTTCAACTTCTTCTTCCAGGCTGCGTTCGACCACCAGCTTTCCGTCCCCAGCCTCGATCTGGCTGATCGCATTCAAGGTTGGCCATCCTAACCGCTCTCCGAGTTGAATTCCAACTTGCTGAAAGTACAGGTCCGCGGACCCTTCACCGCACAACACCAGATCAACCTGTCCAATCTTGCGGACCGCCTGGGCAAGGACTTGTGATGTCATGGCTGTGTCTGCGCCGGTCATGGCATCGTCTACCACGAGGAAAAGTTCGTCCGGTCCGCGTGATAGAAGGTCTTTTTTTAGCTTTGAAGTGTCGATTTGGTGGGGACCGGCGGTTAGCGCCATGACTTTCCCCCCGGTCGCTTCTGCCAGGCGTAGGCCGGCTTCAATAGCCTGCAAGTCTAATCCGCCAATGGCCCATTCCGCACGCTCAAGGGAAATTGAGCCGTCGTTGCGCACCTCGATATCGCCAGGATCGGGGGTGAGCTTATAACACACCACGATGTTCATACTTTCTCCTCTATCCTGTTCAGCTTTACGCTCGGTGGTGGGCAGCTTCTTTACGCGCCTGCTTAAGTAACTGGGGACCGGCTATGTTATACATAATCTCATCGGTGCCGCCGCCTATCCGCATCAAGCGCACATCCCGCCACAGGCGTTGGACGCGGCTTTCGTTGGTATAGCCGAATCCGCCCAACACCTGCATGGCCGAATCACATACCTCAAACGAGGTTTGGGCTACATATAATTTGCACAGGGCGTGCTCCAAGCGTACGGATCGTTCATGGTCCATCATCCAGGCGACCTTATAGGTCAGGTTTTTCATGTTCTCGATTTTGACAGCCATGTCGGTCAAGAGGTGTTGCACAGCCTGGTAACTACCAATCGGCTCACCGAATTGCACCCGCCTGTTCGCGTAATCAACGGCATCCTCATAGGCAGCTTCTGCCGCACCCAGAGATGCCGCCGAGAGAGCCAATCGTTCAATTTCAAAGTTGGCCATCAACTGCGGCCACCCGCAGTTCAAGGCGCCGATCAGGTTCGAACGCGGAACACGAGCCTGGTCGATGAATACTTCATAGGATGGAACGGTCCACCAGCCAAGTTTCGAGAGCTTATTGAAGCGGACTCCGGGGGTTTCCGTAGGCAGCAGCCACATGGAGATAGAATCGTAAGGGTTATCACCTTTCTGGTCGCGGGTCATCAACAGGATGTATTTCGAAATTTCTGCGATGGTGCAATACATCTTATTGCCGTTGAATACGACCTCATCTCCATCAATTACAGCCGATGTTTTTAATGCTGCGGCGTCGGACCCGGCTTGGGGTTCGGTAATTCCTAAGGCCACAGGAGGATCGCCATTGATCAGGCCAATTAGAACCTTCCTCTTGATTTCCTCCGATGCGAACTGAAGTATGTCGCGGATGGTGATCATCCCCAAGGAGTAAACGATGCCGAGAGGGAAAGCGCATCGCCCCAGGGTCTCACAAACCAGGGTCATCGTCATAATATCAGCCGGTGTTCCCCCGTATTCCTCGGGGATTCCCAAGGCCAGTATGCCATTGTCGGCCAATGCCTGCCAGGATTTGAATGGAAACTCGTGTTTTTCGTCCAGCGCGGCCATGAGACTCTCCGGCGCCTCTCGCTGGAGTAATTCCTCCAAACTTCGAATCAACAGTTCTTGCTCATCGCTAAACTGGAAATCCATAGACGTCTCCCTCTTTTGTAACCACCCACTCCCGAAACAGTCGATCACCCCCCAAATGCTTTGTTGCGTCCGATGTGTGGTCGGGTTAACCGATATCCCCATTAAGAGATATTCTATAGTAAATTTGGAACGATTACAAATAGCTCAATGGGTGGAAAAAAGGTTGCAAAAACCCTTACGCTTGTGATAAAGTTACTTATCTTTCACCTGATTCGTACTTGTCCGTCAATCCACACAACCTATTAACCTTCCCATGCCTGGGAGGGAGATGGACTTGGGTCATTGAAGAAGAAGGATCACATGAGTGAAATCGTAATTCTAGGAAGTTTGAATATGGACCTGGTGGTTAAATCCTCGCGTATTCCGGGAGCAGGTGAGACTCTCTCGGGGGAGGAATTCCAAACCATCCCAGGAGGTAAGGGGGCGAACCAGGCTGCAGCCATAACGCGGTTAGGTGGTGAGGTCGCTATGGTGGGCCGTGTAGGCCGCGACGCATTTGGCGAGAAACTAACGCAGAATCTGGAGGTGATGGGGGTGGATGCCGGGCACATTCGCGTGGACACGCAGACTTCTACAGGGGTGGCATTGATCATTGTTGAGGCTTCTGGTGAGAATCGGATCATCATCATCCCTGGGGCGAACGGAAAGATGGATTCGTCTGATGTGCAATCTGCTGCTAACCTGATCCGCAACGCCCGCTTGCTTATCCTGCAGCTAGAAATCCCACTGGAAACGGTGACCGAGGCAATCGTGCTGGCCCACCAATATTCCATCCCGATCTTGCTCAACCCTGCTCCGGCTTACCCGCTCAGCGACGAGATCTTGAGTAAAGTGACTTACCTGATCTTGAACGAGACCGAGGCACGGATGTTGACGAGCCAGCCGGTAACCAATCAGGCCAGCGCAGAGCAGGCTGCCAAAACCCTGCTCACTCACGGGGTTCAAGTGGTGGTGCTTACATTAGGTGCGCAAGGAGCGTTGCTGAGCACGTCGCAGGGAACCACCATGATACCGGCCTTCCCGGTGAAAGCAGTTGACACCACTGCAGCCGGAGACGCCTTTATCGGTGGGTTTGCTGTCTCGCTGCTACGCGGAAAAAACCTACCGGAGAACGTCCGGTATGGCAACGCTGCCGGGGGTTTGGCCGCCACCAAATTCGGGGCGCAGACTTCATTGCCCATTCGAGATGCGGTAGAGCGCTTACTGGCCGGGAGATAAGGGTTGTCATCACCATCCATCCCAACGCCCGTGAGGGGGAGAGTATAATTAGGGATAATCTAATCCGAATTATTGAGGTTTTATGAGCAATATCGAAGAGACGCGATCTTTTGACCACCCTGGTTCCACAGCAAACGACCAACCCGCGGCCGGGTCACAATCAGGTCCTGAACTTCCCGATGCCCGCCTCGATGAACTCCCAGAACGACTGCGCCAGGCTTTTGCCAGCTCAGGCTGGCAAGAATTGATGCCTGTTCAAGCCCGAACGATCCCGTACATCCTGGCCGGACGCGACATGATGATCCAATCCCGCACCGGCAGTGGCAAAACCGGCGCTTACCTGCTGCCCATCTTGCAACGCATTGATCCGGCAAAAGCCGTATGCCAATCGCTGGTGCTCGTTCCGACTCGTGAATTGGCCTTACAGGTCGAGCGCGAAGCTGAAACCCTGGGCGGGACTGTCGGAGTCCGTTGTGTAGCCCTCTATGGAGGAGTCGGCTACGGCACCCAACTGGAAGCGTTGCATGCGGGCGCTCAATTGGTGGTCGGAACCCCAGGAAGAGTGCTCGATCACTTGCTGCGCCGGTCCCTTTCCCTCAACGCTCTCAAGGTGCTGGTATTTGATGAGGCCGATCGGATGCTCTCCATGGGCTTCTATCCGGACATGAAACGCGTCCAAGGCTACCTCCCAGACCGGCTCATCCAAACGGCGATGTTCTCCGCGACCTTTCCCCCGACAGTGTTGCGCCTGGCCAGCCAGTTTTTACGGAATCCGGGATTTATCAACCTCAGCAGCGACCACGTGCACGTCACGGAAGTGGAACACACGTACTATGTTACGCCTGGGATGGACAAGGATCGTAGCCTGGTGCACATTATCGAGGTCGAAAATCCGGCGCAAGTGTTGATTTTCTGCAATACACGCACGCGCGTCCATTACGTGAACGTTATCTTGCAACGCTACGGCTATGACGCCGATGAACTCAGCTCCGATTCGGCTCAAAATGTGCGCGAAAATGTGCTCCAACGCCTGCGAAGCGGTAACTTACGCTTTCTGGTGGCCACCGACGTGGCGGCGCGTGGGATCGATATCCCCGAATTGTCACACGTTATTCTATACGAGCCGCCCGAGGACCCGGACGATTACATCCACCGGGCGGGTAGAACCGGCCGGGCCGGCGCCAGTGGTGTAGCCATCTCCTTAGTGAACGTCCTGGAAGAGAAGGAAATCAAGCGCATCGGAAAACGCTTCGGGATTGACCTGCAAGAGCGCCTCCTCCCCACGGAAGCGGAAGTGAACGATCTCGTCACTCAACGGGTGATCGCTTTACTTGAAGCAGCCATGCGATCACGAGACAAGTTACAAACGGAACGGATGGAGCGCTTTTTACCACTTTTGCACAGCCTGAGTGAAAACCAGGATGAGATGCCCTTGCTAGCTATGTTGGTGGATGATTATTACCAGAGGACCTTTCACGCATCTCCGGTTGGGGAGCCGCACGTTGAGAAAGAACCCAGAGCCCCAGCCCATAAGGGCGCCAGTGACCGGGACCACAACCCCCGGCGGGGTAGTAGCCGCCGTCGCGGAAGAGGATAATGCCAAAATGCGCATTTTCATAGATGTGCATTTTGTTTGAACCGCATCAATCCAAACCTGGATTTAACATTTCGTATATAAAATTCCAGCACTCTTTTAATACTAACACCTCATAATAGATTGTGAAGTCAGGAATTCGAGGCTTACAAGCCAAGAGTTGTCAATTCAATTACGATCAGGAGGTATTACAATGGCTACTTTAACTCGTTGGGATCCTTATCGGGAGATGGTTAACTTCCGCAAAGTCGTCAACCGCATGCTGGAGGATCCATTCTATACCCAGGGTCCAGACTGGGACCAGTCGATGAGCTGGGACTTGCCGCTGGATGTTGTCGAGAAGCCAGATGAATACATCATCAAAGCGTCCTTACCAGGGATCAACCCGGATGATCTGGATATTACCTATAACAACAACATGCTGACGATCCGTGGTGAAATGAAATCGGATAGCGAGCATAAAGAGGGCGATTATCTGCTCCAGGAACGACGCTTCGGTTCATTCCAACGCACCGTTTCGCTGCCAGAAACGATTAAAGATACTGATATTGAAGCCCACTACCATGATGGTGTGTTGACCTTGACTTTGCCGAAGACTGAAGAGGTCAAACCCAAACGGATCGCAATTAAATCAGGCTCGAGTAAGAAAGTCATTGAAGCGCACGCTTCCAGTAGCGACGGCAACCAAAAATAAAGGAATTCTGGTCCAGATCCGTTAATTCAAGCGACACCCGCCCATGTATGGCGGGTGTTTGTGTACCTTCAGGGGCGAGGTTCGTCTGTCACCACCTCGGATGATACTGCCGAGTTAGATCGTTTTCCGGCGTTTCCGGATTGGAGGCCTTCGCTGCGCGTCCCAAAGATGTTGTAACGATAGAAATGGATGGCGGAACAGCATGCGCGGACCTGCATACCGCATGACGATCCGAACGCGCTCACGCATAGCAGGTTGGTAACAATGCACCGTGCAATTAGTGCATGTAGGTTTTTCTACATGGAATGGGCAACGCTCCAGTCGAGCCTGAGCGTAATCGATCAACGCCTGACAGTCCGGGCACACTCCCTCAGGCCGGGAGTGCACATCACGGCAATAGATGCGCACCAACGCCTGGATAGTTCGGGCTTCACGAACCAGGCGACCCTCCCGGTTGCCCGGCTTCATTTCTCCGGGCATATACGCTCCAAGAGAGCACGAGAAGGATGGCTGCAATCCGCTTCACGAGGAATTGAGGGGTCTACTTCGGTTGCCAGCGATGATTCGCGAACCCACCCCGTCACCGGTCCAAAAGTTGCTTTCCACCAATACGCCCCTTTTGCCATCACGCCATCCAGTCCATTCATATTTGCCTGAATTACCCCTGTGATGCGAGCGGGTAGCCTGGCAAACACGGCAAAATTATCACCAGGTCCGAGGTGAACGTCCACAGATTCCGTCGTAGTGACGATCATGGAGGGGTGGAAAACGGTTGAACGTTGCGCCGATTCTTGCACAACCATCATCATCCCGTTGGCGACTTGCCGCTCGCACAATCCATTATCGATCAATGGCACCCGATTGATCCTCATCTTCACCATTTGGATACTGCTCGTCTCCGGGGCAGGATTGATGACATCCGGAAGATAGATTCTGTGGCACTGATCGCTCGGAACATTGACCACCTCCCCATTGATCAACATCGTGGATGATCCGCCTCCATCCTGGGAGATGCCTTCGCGTGCCCCTAACTCATCTCGGGAAAAGGCAGCCAGTTCATCGATCGTCATCCCCATACTAATCGAAGGCTGGCGCCCGTCGACTACGATGAAAAAGATAAACTGGTCGTTGAACGCAATCGCAGTTCGCGGGCTGCGGATCAGGGATCCTGCCTCATCGTCATGTTGGGCTTGTCCATCTCGTAAGATGGTAACGTTACCACCCACACTTGCGTATGTGCTGGTCCAATCCACCTCCTGAGGGGTCGCACAATCGGACTCGTATGCCTGGATTTCTTGGGAAATCCCGATTTCGTCCCCTTCATGAAGATTGCTTAATAGCTTCTCGCGGGCAGATCCCGACGCCGAAAGGACGACAGCGTCGAAGGGGATGGTCGTATTTCCCTGACCGTCTCTGATGGAGACAACTATTCCTTTGACCATATTCGGGATCGGGGTAATGGTCAGCGGTTGGCTTAGTTGAAGGATAACTTCGGCTCCCGAATCATCTGTCGGCGTACTGGAATTGAACTGGGGGGTATAGATAATCAGATCGTCGCTCCCCCG
>JAQTMA010000169.1:7181-8914 GCA_028714615.1 Anaerolineaceae bacterium
AGCTTAATCCAACCTCCCTCCACCTGAGCGGCGGATTGCATATTGGAGTCCATGCTGTACCAGTATAAGAAAACTAGGGCTAAAAAACAATGGCTCCCCACCCGAACCAACAGAATCGTTAATTATGGCAGGGGGCTGATCCGGAATCTGTAAAATCTGCGCCCGCAACGGGCAGGAATACCCATTCGTAATAATCGGGATAAAGTGTAAACTTGATCACCCCATAAGCACCCGTATTGCGGACTTCGCTGTTCGGTTGGACTTGACCGAATGGACGTTGGCTGGCGCCCCCCGTACCAACCACGAATTCACGGATTCCTCGTGCATCATCGGGGTTGCCGAGTGCATCTTGCGGAGCGAAACGTTCATAATCGTGGTCGTTACCGTTGACGACGATATCAACGCCATGATCATAAAGCACATTCCAGAAGTTATACATGCCAAACGTGCCTGCCAAACCGGAACTAAAGCGCGGGTGATGCCAGTATGCCAGGGTGCATTTGGACGGATGGGCATCCAGGTCAGCTTGCAACCACTTCACCTGGGCGGAGATTGCACCGCAGCCGACCGCACTACAGTTGCTATTGAGCGCCACAATATGCCAATCGCCCAGGTCGTAGCTGTAATAGCCCTTCCCAGGATCTCCAGCAGCAGCTCCAAAGTAGGCATAGTAATCGGCAGCATCGGGGACCATATAATCATGATTGCCGGGAGAAGGATGCAAGCGGTTCTTAAACCGCCCCCAGGTCTTCTCGAAGCAATCTTGATATTGGAACATTTTCCCGCTCTCATTGGTGTTATCCCCAGCCGTGAACACTTCACCGGGAAGCGCATCGATCAACTCCGCAGTCTGTTCAGAACCCATGGTCCCACAGACTGAAATATCACCGGCGCCGGTCAATACCACCGGATTGGTCTCGGGGGCTGCTGTCGATGTTTTGGTTGGTGTATCGGACGGGTAGATAACCCGGGTTGGGGTTTCTACGATCCTGGAGGACGGGGAGGAAGTGGCGGCGCTTATTGGCGCAAGAGGAATGCTTGTCGCCATCTGGGTCGATGCGGGTTTGGTTTGTTCCACCGTGGGTGATGAGGTCGCACAACCGGTGAACAACACTGCGACAATCACGAACGGGATGAACCAAGGCAAAGCCGTAGATTGTCGAATTGGGGAAGCCACACTCAATTTATACCATAGAAAAGAAGGTCATATCCTGGTCGGACAACCGCCGATAACCTGGTTCAAGATACAGAAAAGCTATTCCCACTCAGCCGGATCAAAACGACGTTTCCGCTTGATCTCACCACGCATTTTCTTGTCACCCACCCGGGATGCTTTTGCTGTAAGGCTAGGATGGGTAGGTCTCCGAACTTTGGGAACCTCCAGAGCCTTCCGAATCCAGGTTTTCAAACGCTCGGTGGCATCAAATCGGTTTTGTTCTTGCGTGCGGTATCTTTTTGCCTCGATGATCAGTACCCCATCCTCCGTCACTCGATTACCGGCTAATTTTATCAAACGTTTTTTGACATCTGGTTCCAATGAAGGAGAATTGAGTATATCAAAACGAAGTTGAATTGAAGAGGCGACCTTATTCACGTTCTGGCCGCCAGGGCCAGACGCCCGGATAAAGTCGAGTTGAATTTCACTCGCATCGATCTTTACAGTAGATGTAACCTCGATCATGCGTTAAGTATATCTAGTTTCGGAGGCAATTGTTTCGCAGATTAATCGCGGC
>JAQTMA010000170.1:0-2218 GCA_028714615.1 Anaerolineaceae bacterium
AAATCCACCACCATCCGCCTGCTGCTCTCCCTGATCCATCCCACCAGCGGCAGCGCCAGGGTTCTCGGCAAGGATGTGGCCACCCGCGGCCCGGAAATCCGCCGCGAGATCGGCTACCTGCCTTCGGAGGTTTTTTATTACGAAGGCATGAAGGTCATCGACCTGCTCAAGTATTCCGCCAGTTTTTATGAGGGGGATTTCACCCAGCGCTTGAAGGAGCTCTCGGACACCATGGAGCTGGAGCTGCACCGCCGCATCAGCGACCTGTCCTACGGCAATAAGAAGAAGGTTGGCATTGTCCAGGGCTTGCTGCACAGCCCCAAGCTGCTCTTTCTGGATGAGCCGACCAGCGGCCTCGATCCGCTCATGCAGCGTAAATTCTTCGACCTGATCCGCAAAGAGAATGCCCGCGGTGTGACGGTTTTCTTCTCCTCGCATATCTTGGGCGAAGTGCAGCGTTTATGCAATCGTGTGGGCATCATCCGCGAAGGCAAGATCGTCGAGATTTCCGATATCCGCTCCTTGCAGCAGAACAACTATAAAAAGGTGCGCGTAACGGCTGACGGGTTGGAGCCAGATATCTTTAATCTGCCGGGGGTGAACAACCTGCAGGCGGAAAACGGGGTGCTGCAATTCTTCTTCAGAGGCGATATTAACCAGGTTCTCCAAAAGATTAGCTCCGTCCAGGTTGCCGATGTGACCATCGAAGAGCCCACCCTGGAAGAAATCTTCATGCACTACTACGAATAGGCACAGATGATGAGTGCAACCATCTACTTACACGAGTTTCGCGCCCGGTTCAGGTCCATCATCGTCTGGTCGCTGGCCGTGGCGGCGATCATCTTTCTGTTCTCTTCCATCTTCCCGGGGTTTGCTTCCCAGGCCGCGACCCTCAAGGCCCTCATGTCAAGATTCCCACCGGCCCTGCTGGACGCATTCGGCATGCAGAACACCGACCTCTCGACTGTGCTGGGTTTTTACAGTTTTGTTTTCGTGTTCGTCCAGCTTTGCCTGGCGATCCAGGCAGCCAACTACGGCTTTGGCCTGGTCTCGATTGAAGAGAGTGAATTGACCGCTGACTTTCTGCTGAGCAAACCGGTCAGCCGGGCGCAGGTCATGACCAGCAAGCTGCTGGCGGCTCTGACCAGCCTGACCATTACCAACCTGGTCGTGTGGGTGGTCAGTTTCATCTCTCTGGCCACGTTCAACGGCGGCCGCCCGTATGATGCCGGCACGCTGGTTCTCGTGCTCATCAGCATCATCCTCTTCCAGCTCTTCTTCCTGGGGGTTGGATTGGTCATTTCCTTGCTCGTCAAGCGCGTGCGCAGCGTGACCCCTTATGCCTTAGGCCTGGGTTTCGGCATGTACTTTTTGAGCGCCTTCAGCGCGGTTCTGGCCGAGGTCAAGCTGGAATATCTCACCCCCTTCAAGCACCTGGACCCGGCTTATATCGTCCGGAACGTAGCCTTCGACACACCTCTGGTGGTGCTCAACGTAGCCGTCAGCCTGATCGCCCTGGCGACCAGTTATTGGCTGTACAACCGCCGCGACATTCACGCGGTATCGTAAGGAGGCGTGGCATGAACATCTTTCTTCGAGAGCTGAAAGGTAATCTGAAGTCACTGGTGATCTGGTGTGTCATTATGATCTTGCTGATCGTCGTCGGACTCGCCAAATTCTCCGCCTATTACAACGATCCTGCCTCGCTGGAAATCCTGAAATCCTTCCCCAAGGCAGTTTTGGATGCTATGAGCCTGCGAGCCTTTAACCTGACCACGTTAACGGGCCTCTACGGGATCATGTTCGTCTATTTTGGGCTGATGGGCGGAATCGCAGCCGCCATGTGGGGCAGCGACATGATCTCCAAGGAGGAGCGCGACAAGACGGTCGAGTTCTCCCTCGTGCTGCCGGTTTCGCGCAGCAGGGTCATCACCGCCAAGGCTCTGGCGGCCGTGGTTTACTGCATTGTCTTCGTCCTGGTCACCTGGGGAGTGTCCGCGCTGGCGGTCCAGTCGTACAAACCCGACCAGGCTTTCTTCAGCTTTTTGACGCTTGAAATGGAGGCCATGTTTGCCATCGAGCTGATCTTCCTGGCCATCGGCCTGCTGCTCGGCTGCGCCATGCAGCAGTACAAACGCTCCGGCTCCACCGCGGTTGCCATCATCCTGGTCGCCTATTTCCTTTCCGTTCTCGCCAGTATGCAGGCCAACCTGGATTT
>JAQTMA010000170.1:2318-4491 GCA_028714615.1 Anaerolineaceae bacterium
TACCAGCGCATGCCTCTCTTTTCGGATGACCGGGCGGTGGATCTGCTTCGCTCGGCCATTCGGTCCACGCGAGAAAACCACCCCTTTCGGCTCGATGCAGCCGTCATTCTCCCTGACCACCTCCATATGATCTGGACCCTCCCGGAGGCGGATATCGATTATCCAACCCGCTGGCGCTTGATCAAAAGCCATTTTTCTCGCCATTGGACAGGCGATCCCCGCGAAAAGCTATCCCCCTCGCGGGCTGCCAAAGGAGAACGGGCCATTTGGCAAAGGCGGTACTGGGAACATAGCATCCAAAATGATGATGATCTTCGCCGGCATCTCGACTACATCCATTACAATCCCGTCAAACATGGGCTGGTCCATTCGCCTGGGGAATGGAAACACTCTAGCTTTCACCAATTTGTCTCCCAGGGGCTTTATCTTCCAGAGTGGGGCCGGAATGATTCCCTACTCCTTGATTTCGAGCCTGGCTGGGAATAATCTGTTTTACGCATACTTGGGGGCTGCGCCCCTGGCATACCTACACAGACCGCAGGTACTGTGTCGCCCGCCAATATTACGCGTAGGTTGGGTTGAGGGTTGAACCAGGTAACTCTGGGGAAACCATCACCCCTAACCCGAAACCCAACATCGGGGAAACGGATGGAGATCTGATGGATTTTGGGGAATGTTGGGTCCCGAAGGGGGGTTAGGCATGGAGAATCTACCGGAGTTACTGGCTCAACCCTCAACCCAACCTACATCTTATCAAATAAAATCACCTCCGGGCGGGAGGTGATTTTGAATTGTGGACCTTGATGCATCCTCAGTCGGTGCTCGGTTGGCTGGCCAGTTCTCGGGCCAGGCTTTCTGCGCTGAACTCCTTTTGAAACAGCATTCCCACCGCCAGGGAAATCATCAGCCCTCCGGCAATTTCGAATAAGCCTGTCAGGCTCCAGCGGCTGAGCAGCCCGGACAGGCTTTGTGACACCGGCGCGAGTCCCATGTTCGCAATCATGATCATACTCATCAGGCGGCCCATCATGCTGAACGGAGTGCGTTTCTGCAGCACGGTGATCATGCTGATCGAGATATATCCGTTTCCGATCCCCAGCACCAACAGCATAGCTGCCAATGCCCAGGTTGAATGCACCCAGCCAAAGGTTGCCAGGCAGATGCCGAACCCGGCGAACAGCCCTAGGGTGATATTGTGGAAGCGTTTGCCGTCCATCCGCAGCAGCGAGCCAGCGCCCAGGATCCCGCCCAGATTCCCCAGGGCATATGCCGACATAACGATCCCATAGGCCGCCGCGCCTTCCACCAGCCGGGTGGTCGCTAAGACCGGGACACCTACCATGAGTGGTCCGATGAAGATGAAGTTCACCAGGGTAATCGTGACGAATATCGTGCGGAGGAAGGGATCATTCCACATGTACCGGATTCCTGAAACAATGGCCTTGGAGACACTCTCCTGGCTTGCATCCAGCCGCGTGGATTGGGGTACCATGAGCCACAGGGTGACCACCGAGATGATAAAGGTCAGCGCGTCAAAGCCGAAAGCGATAGCGATCCCCGTAAGCGAGGGGGCTGCAGCCGGGTTCTGAGCGTGGGCGAACCAGGCAATAATCGCACCTGCCAGAGCCGGGCCGACCGCCTGGGAGAGCTGGGCTGTTCCCTGGACGATGGAATTTCCCGCCTGCAAATGATCGCGTGAAACCAGGCGGGGTACGACGGCATTCGATCCGGGGATGAAGAACCCAGATACGGTCCCGGATACCAGGCTGATGGCATACAGCATCCACATCCGGATCATGCCCGTCGCGACGAGCACCGCTAGCAGGCCGTACACGCCGATGCGGATCACGTCTGCCATCAGCATAATTTTCCGCGGAGAGAAGCGATCGACGATGACCCCACCCAAGAGCATGCACACCAATCGGGGAATGCCGACCAGCGCCAGCAGGACGCCTAACGCCAGTGGATCATTGGTCAGCTGCAGCACCAACCAGGATAGGCCGATCAACGCAAATTGATCGCCGAGAAACGAAGTTTCCTGGCCAATCCAGAGCAGGCGGAAATCCCGCTGAGCGAGCACTTTCAACATCGGGTTTTGATGGAGTACCTCAACAGCAGTCATGCAATATCTCCTTGTTCAACCAATGATCTGACCTCGATTTCTTATAGATAC
>JAQTMA010000170.1:4591-8889 GCA_028714615.1 Anaerolineaceae bacterium
CATAAGTCCTTCCCCTCACGGTCATGTCTTTCCCGGAAAAGCGCCAGGGCGGCGTGGGCAGGTGTGTGTAGGTGTACCAGGGGATATCGGCACCCAGGTACCGCTCACAGCCTAACCCCTTTTGATTGCTCACAGCGCCGTCCCCAGCGTTGTGAGCGGTAAATTGTCCCTCGTAGAGACGCTGCAGCGCAGCGTCTCTACAAATGAGGGGTCCCTCCGGGATATTTCGCAATGCTTGGCGTCGCTCAGGGCGCTCAACCTGACCCGACAGGACACTCCGCACCCCACACCGTGCTGACGCACGGCGTCAGTATGCCAGGGGGTGCTGGGTCGCACATGCCTCCGACAGGGCAGATGTGATTTATAAAGTGAGGAATGCTGTTCAAGATGGTTTTGCCTAACACAAAAATTGTATAATTTGTGAGGAGAGACAATGGCCGATCCAACCATCACCATTCGCCGTGCCCTGCCCGCAGACGCCGAGCTGCTCGCCCGCATGGGCCGGCAGACCTTCTTCGACAGTTTCGCCGCCGATAATACCCCGGAGAACATGGCTGCCTACCTGGACAGCGCCTTCAGCCCCAAGATCCAGGCGGCTGAGCTAGCCGATCCGCATTCCACCTTCCTCATCGCCGAAGTCGAAGAAATTCCCGTGGGGTATGCTCGTCTGTTCGCCGGTCCTCCTCCGGAAGCGGTCACTGCTCCCGGGCCGGTCGAGCTGGTGCGCATCTACGCCGTGAAAGATTGGATCGGGCGGGGTGTGGGGGCGGCGCTGATGCAGGCCTGCCTGGAGGAAGCAGCTTACCAGGACTATCGTACCATTTGGCTGGGGGTCTGGCAACGCAACCCGCGCGCGTTGGCCTTTTACGAGAAATGGGGGTTTGAGCGGGCCGGCACGCACACTTTCCAGCTGGGGAATGAGGCGCAGACGGACTGGATCATGCAGCGCCCGATCCTTTTGACCCACAGCTGATGGTTGCCCATCTCTTTGTGAGGAATAAATGTGGGAGGCAAAACCATCTTGGAAGCCTTCTTTACTCAACATATCGCTGCGAAGTCTCCTTTTCCCCTCCCCCCATGTCATTGCTCCCTCAAGGTCATGTCTTTGCAAGGAGGAATGGATGTACTGTTCCATGACGACGACACTTGCACCTGCACCCCCTGGCACGCGTAGCGTGGCGTGCGTTTGGTGCAGTGCGGTGAGCAAACCCAACAACCCCACGGGAAGCTCCCTCTCCCTATGTTCGTGAGGGAGAGGGTTGGGGTGAGGGTTGTCCGAGTCCAGGTCCGTGATGGCGCGGGGATGCCCCGTGAGGGTGTTGGTGATTGCTCACCTGTCCGCGCCGCCCCGGCGCTCTGCGCCGTGGGGTGCCGCACATCGTCCTCCTGACGGACTTTGCCACCCTGGACAGGTGTGACATGACCATGAGGGGAACAACTTATCGTCAAGCTGCTTCTGACCAAGACATTGGTGAGGAAAAAACCACCCTAGGAGGAAACATGCGCTATGGTTTGGTTCTTCCCAGTTGGGAAGCCCGGCCGGTGGCGAAGCTGGCTCGCGCAGCCGAAAACGCCGGTTGGGACGGCGTCTTCCTGTGGGAGCCGGTTTGGGGCTTCGATGCCTGGATGCTCCTGGCTGCGGCAGCCACCCTGACCGAGCGCATCCGCCTGGGCACCATGATCACCCCGCTCTCGCGCATGCGCCCCTGGAAGCTGGCCAGCGAAACCCTCACCCTGGACCACCTCTCCAACGGTCGAGTGATCCTGTCCGTCGGGTTGGGCGCCCTGGATACCGGCTTCGAAGAGTTCGGGGAAGTCACCGACCGCAAAGCCCGCGCGGAGCTGCTGGACGAAGGCCTGGAGATCCTGACCGGGCTGTGGCGCGGAAAGCCGTTCCACTTTGATGGCAAGCACTATACCCTCCGGGAATCGAGTTTCCCAGCTCCGCCGCCCACCGTGCAGCAGCCGCGTATCCCCATTTGGGTCGTCGGGGCCTGGCCGCGGGAGAAATCCATTCAGCGGGCCCTGCGCTACGACGGGCTGCTCCCCAATCAAATGAACCCAGGCGGGCCAGCCGGCCGTCCGGAGGTCGAGGACATTCGCGCGATGCGCGCCTACGTCGACGCGCGGCGCTCTGGGCAAGAGCCCTACGATATCATCGTGGAAGGGGTGACGCCCGGAAATCCCCAAGAATCTATCGCGGTGGTGCGCCCGTGGGCGCAGGCCGGCGCCACCTGGTGGATTGAAGCGGATTGGAACGCCTTGAACGGCTCCGACCCCGTCGCCTCGACCCGCCGCAGGATTCTCCAAGGGCCGCCTATGATTGAATAACCCCCATCCCTACCCCCTCCCAGCCTCCCCCAAATTTTACAGAAAAAAATTTAGGGGAGGAGTCTGACTCCCCCCCCCAAAATTTTTGTGGAGGCGAATCCCCCAGCCCCCCCTTAAAATTTGGTGAGGCGCAGACCCCAGACTCCTCCCCCAAAAATTCGTCCTTTGAATTTTTGGGGGAGGTTGGGAGAGGGTGTTCTGCCACCTTAGGTGGGGCGAATACCCCAGCCCCCCCCCTAAAATTTGGTGAGGCGCAGACCCCAGACTCCTCCCCTAAATTATAGTTCTGTAAAATTTGGGGGAGGTTGGGAGGGGGTGGGCAAATCAACAATCAGCAATCTACAATCATCAATCCCTTGTACCCCCATCGAGATTCGAACTCGAGTTTTGGCCTTGAGAGGGCCTCTTTTCAGAAACCTTCAAGTGGGGCTTTGGCCCTACGGTTCTGGAGGGCTACATGTTATCTATGTGTGTTTGGGCGTTGAGAGGGTACTTGAATGAGAACGCTAGTTGGACTCAAAATTTTACGGGAAAAAACGCTCAAGAAACTGAGCAGGGGAGTATACCGCATAACCTCTCTCAACCAGGGGAGAAAAATGGCGCAAGTTTCCGGTTACCAAAGCTTGCGCTTTGGCGGTAATAAACACCTCTGCAAATGGCAGGTCATCCGGGTCTTGAAAACATTCCAATGGCAAGGTGCCGGAGTCAACCTGTTGTCCGGTCAACTCGATGTGCGCGATTACCGCCCTGGCGCGCGCCGGTCGAATACGCAGTTCAGGCCTGGCCAACACATCTTCATATTCGCTCAGAATCCGGTCATCGTACGCAACCTGAAAGCGATTTTCCAGAGCCAGATCAATGATCTTTCCAGGCTTGCTTGTTTCGCTCATCAGTCCGCTGACCACCACATTTGTATCCAGCACGACCACCATCAGTGCTTGCGCTCCGCACGCGCCTTCTGGATGAGCTCATCAACTTGTTCTTCGCTCAATTTGTCCAACCCATCGCGCCGGGCTTGACTGCGAATAGCGCGAGCAGCCATTTGCGCTCGTAAGCGGGAAACCATGAGCAAAATGTCATCCATGTTCTCGCCACCCGCTAAGTCGATCATCACCGCAAAAGGTTTGCCATCCACCGTGATCACCAATTCACCCTCATCTTCCAGCTTTTTACGCAGGGCGGTTGGTTCATTTCGCAAGACTCGATAGGGTATAAATTCCATTTTAAACTCCTTTGTAGCGCTATGCGCTACAAAGATTATACAACATTTTCGGTCTCTTTTCAATTGCTCGGTTAAAGAGTGCTTATTTAGCACCACAATTTGTGGAGAGTAAATTGAAGATGATTATGGTTTCGTTTGTGGGGGTATCAACTAAGAGAAACTTTGAGACGGTGTCAACTGTTCCGATGAACTCGACCTGTATACCATTCTTCTCTGCCAGCTTTTTGGCATGCTCACGGATGCGTTCCCAAAATGGTTCCGCAAATGAGGAAGCTTTTTGCTTACCTCGTTTTCAAGTCTTTGACTTGTGTAGGGTGCCTTTGGCCCCGTCCTTTTGTGCAACTTTCCCTCTTTGGTTTCGGCTTATCCGGGTTGGGTTCTCAGGCGTGATCTTCTCCACCTCTGGGTTGCCTAAGAACTCAGCCAGCGTACCGAGCGAAGACCTGTACCCGCTCAAGGTAACGGGTGCATACCCGTCGGCGAGGCGGGCAATGTTAAAGCCTTCTATTGCTTTTGTCAGTAACATGGAATAGTACCTCCGTTTCGACTATTCCCGAAACGGAGCTTTTGGCCCGTCAGCTAGACGGTAGGGCCAAGATTTCTACATGCCCCCATCGAGATTCGAACTCGAGTTTTGGCCTTGAGAGGGCCACGTCCTGGGCCACTAGACAATGGGGGCGAAGCCGCCAGATTCTAACATATCCCCGATAGTGCGTCAATGAGTCGCCCTTTACCACTCCAGCTC
>JAQTMA010000171.1:0-2977 GCA_028714615.1 Anaerolineaceae bacterium
CGAGCCGGATCATCCGGAGTGCCTTGTGGCTATCCTCTCCGAAGGAGAAACGCGGATACTCCGCATCTGCTCCACCAATGCAGACGCGAGGATTTCGAAGACCGGTTGGATAGGATTTCGGCTGAAATCAATGCGGGGGATTAACTTCTCAATAATGCAATTGCGCATGCGCAGAACAACACCATGATCAGCAGTCACGCCAGAGATCAGGTGGCTTATACCATCCTGAAGAATTCACATGCAATTTTAGCTTGTCTGTTCTAAAGCATCATTTATACAATTCGAAAAAGTAGACGGCAGCCCAGTGAACTGGCAGATGGCATCACCCATTCACTTTGCCCGCATCCAGGATTGCGCGCGGCTTTTTCTACGGGTCATATAAAGATCACCAAACCAAAGGGTGTAGAAGAAGGTTCTGAAATTCGAGTTATCTGGCCTTGTTCTATCGCCAATGAAGATTCAATCGTATCGGAAGTATCAGAGAGTTCAATTAAGCTAGATTATCGAAGTATTCCTGGGCAACAAAAATGCATCTTAGGCAGAAAAGGCTTCCAATTGAGTGCTCAATGTCAACTGGGAGATGCCGTTCAAAAGAATCGGATTGTGGCTGCGGTTGTACCAATCCATTTTACTCCGGAGAAGACTGGTCCAGTTGAGGAAAAATATTTCCAGGATCAACTCCAAAGCGTAGCCCTCGATGAAAGGTACGCTGCAGCGAAAGCGTTGAGGTTTCGCGGGTTTACGTTTAGCCACGAAAAATTGCTTGAGAGGATGCTGGATCAAGCGGAGGATATTTATGTCCAGTTAGAAGCCGCAGCCGCATCAGCCGCTCATGGTGCTGAACAAGGCTGGGTGTATCTAACAAGAACTGTCGACAGTCCATATTTGACGGTTCAACTGGAAACTGTAATTGTTGTTTCCGAAATTCATACGAATCTGAGCGAAAGCCTTTTAATACGGGTTTTAACCGACAGCAATCGGGATAGTGAAGTACGGGCTGGCGCGGCTTGGGGGTTGGGAGAATTCAAGTCACACAAGTCTGCTCATGCTTTGGTCAATACATTTAGCCTGACGACACCAGAAATTAAAATTGAGGCGGCGCGGGCATTGTTAAGAATTGCAACCTATTCCGAAGGAGACATGAGTTCTCTGCCACTTTTTCCTTTTGGATCATTTCCACAATGGAAAATCACAGACGTCGTACAATTGATCTGAGGCTTCTGTAATGGACGAATAGGAGGAAAGTACCATGACTAGCCCGCGTAGACTTTCCCCGACTGCAATCGATGAAGCGGTTGCCAAGAGTATGCTTGCAGAATTCCCGCCCGCGCTGCGGGAAACTCTCCTACAAGAAGCCATCCATGTTGAATTTCCCGCCGGGACAACGCTATATTACGAAGAAGACGAACCCCGCGGCGGCCTCGTCGTCGCCGGGCTTCTCCGCGGATATATGATTGCCCCGGATGGTCGCCAGATCACGGTACGCTACGCGCGGGCTGGCGACCTATTAGGTATAGCATCGATCGTCGGTGGACCGGCGCCGGTGAGTGTACAAATCCTGACAGACGCAGCACTTTTGATGCTAAACGTCTGGACGCTGCAAAGGAGCGGGCAGACCGAACCCAAGGTGGGGTGGCTGATGGCGCAAGAAGTCACACGCCGGCTTTATGATACGCTCGAAGCTCTGGCTGGTAATACCTTTGGCTCGCTCCGGCAACGCGTTGCCCGCCACCTGCTCGATCTTGCCGCATCACGCCAGCAGGGACGAGGCCTCGTGGTAAAGGTAACTCAACAAGAATTAGCAGATGCAGTTGGGTCCGTTCGTCCAGTTGTTGCCCGCATCATCCGCGATTTTCGGATTGAAGGTCTCATTAGCACCTCCTCTGATGGGATCATCATTCTCAAACCATCCGAGATGCACGCCATTACTTGGTCGCGTGATGTGTAACAAAAGTGACACCTGCGCGGCACATAAGTAGCTGCGCTTTATGGCCGCATACGTTATCTTGATGTCATTGTTGGATAAATAAAAGATCCAACTAAATGATCATCAAGGAGATAACGATGCGTATCCATGTTATTCAAACTGGTACAGTGGCAATCAAACAAGTACAGGTTCAAGGGCGTGAGGCAGGTAATCCCATTTTGAACATTGTGCTTGATAAAAATTGGACAGAGCCATTACCAATTTTCGCTTATGTAATTGAGCATCCTGAGGGACTGATCGTCGTTGATACCGGTGAGACCGCACGTGTGGCCGAGCCTGGCTATTTCCCCTGGTGGCACCCATATTACCGTTATGGAGTTAAGGAATGGGTACAGCCCGAAGAGGAAATTGGCCCACAAATGCGTGCAATAGGCCTCGGGCCCAAAGATGTCCGTTGGGTACTTCTTACCCACTTACATACAGATCACGCAGGCGGGCTGGCTCATTTTCCAAAAGCGGAACATCTGGTCTCGCGCAGCGAATACACATCTGCAAAGGGGACGAGAGGACTGTTACGCGGCTATCCTTCCAATCGCTGGCCGCGCTGGTTCAACCCAACACTGATCGACATGAAGCCTGAGCCGGTCTCATCGTTTCCCGCCAGCTATCCAGTCACACGAGCCGGTGACGTTCGCTTCGTTCCAACCCCAGGGCATACCATCGGGCACTTGTCTGTGGTCGTCACAACGTCAGATGTGACCTATTTTCTGGCCGGTGATGCCTCGTACACGCAGGCGTTGATGCTTTCGGAAACGATCGATGGGGTATCCCTTGATCGGGTTACAGCCAGGCAGACGTTGAAACGCGTCCATGCCTTTTGCCGCATGTCTCCGAGCGTGTACCTGCCTAGCCATGACCCCGAAACGCCCGATCGGCTAGCGAATCGACTGGTAGCAGTAGCGCAATCATCACCATCTGCGCTGATAGTTGGCGCAGGGTAATGGTCTGCTGAGAAAGGAATAATCGTATGCTTGAATTCGAGAACACCAT
>JAQTMA010000171.1:3077-8834 GCA_028714615.1 Anaerolineaceae bacterium
CGGCCGGATTCCGTCCAGTTCCAGCAGAGCATGTCAAACAACTCCCGCTCGATTGCCGATGCCGCCATCCAGATCGGCGTCGCGCAGACCATCTCCGCGCAGGAAGCCACCGTTCTCCTGGATATCGTTCAAAACCAGGGCGGTTTGTTCTCCAACCCCTACCACCAGAGCCAAACCGCCTCGCTCGTCCGGCAGGGAAACGCCTGGAAGATCCGCAGCATGCCCTATCCTTACTGGTCGTTCGATATCCCCGCCAAACCAGCGCCGGCTCAATAAAATAGGATGAATTTTAGATTTTAGATTTCTGATTTTAGATTGAAGAACAAGAGCTATCCGCTAATTACGCAAATTTTTTAAGAACATTTGCAAATAGGGTTTTATATAATTAGCGTCATTAGCGAAATTTGCGGATAAAGGATTCTTTATTCTTAAAATCTGTGAAATCTGTGTCATCTGTGGTTACGCTCTTGTTCTTCAATCTAAAATCAAAAATCTAAAATCTAAAATTCGGAGTAACAATGCGCACCATCCGCCGCCTCTATTTTTACGCAGTCGCCCTGGTCAGCCTCGAAGTCGTCGTCTGGGGCGTCATTGGATTGGCGCGCACCGTCCTGGCCCAGAACCTGGTCGGCGGCCGCACCACCTCCCTCGCCCAGGCCCTCGCCCTGACCCTGGTCGGCGTCCCCGTCTTCCTCATCCACTGGACGGTGGCCCAACGCGACGCGCGGCGCGACCCCGAGGAACGCGCCTCCCAGGTCCGCGCACTCTTCTTCTACAGCGCCCTGCTCGGCCTGCTCATCCCC
Source organism: Anaerolineaceae bacterium (assembly GCA_028714615.1). Next base: position 3,881 of record JAQTMA010000171.1, read on the forward strand.
ATCGCCCAAAACGGCCTGGCGTTGCTCAACCGCCTGACCCTTTCCCTGTTCGGCCTCGATGGGACCCTGGCCTTCGTCGGCGGTTCGCAGATCTGGAGCGATAACCTGGTCGCCATCCTCCTGAACGCCGGCGCGGCCTACTATTTGAACCGCCTGTTATCCGCCGATTGGGCTTCCGGCCTGGCGGACGAACATTTTCCGGACGTGCGCCGCCTGTATCGCTACGTCTGGCTGATTTACGGCCTGATCCTGACCGTATCCGGGGTGCAGCAGCTCCTGCGCTTCATGCTCTTCACTCCCAACGGAGTCGGCGGGAACCCTGGTTTCCGCCTGGCCAATGCCATTGCCCTGCTGCTCGTTGGGTTGCCGTTGTGGGTGGGCTGGGGACAGGCCATCCGGCGCTCGCTTTCCATTCCGGTCGAGCGCGAATCGCTGCTGCGCCTGGTGATCCTGTACCTGCTCGCCCTGGCCGCCGTCGGAACTGTGCTCAGCACCGCCGGCATCGTCCTGGCGACGCTCTTGCGCGTCGTCTTCGGTGAGGCGCTGTCCTTCTCTGAATTCCTGAGTGAGATCAGCACGCCCCTGTCGATTGCCGTCCCGCTCGCCGGCATCTGGGCCTACTACGGCCGCCAGCTCAACCGCGAAGTCGCCGCCATGTCCGAGGCGCCCCGCCGGGCTGGGCTGCGCCGTCTGTACAACTACATCCTGGCTGCCTTTGGCTTCGCCGCTACCTTCCTCGCCCTCCAGCAGTTGCTGCGTTTTGTCATCGACACCTCGGTAGGCTCTTTGTTGTGGGGCGCGGTGCCCATCCGCCAGCTCTCCAACGCGCTGGCGGCCCTGGTCATCGGGCTGCCCTTGTGGTGGCTCACCTGGCAGCCGATGCAGTCCGAGGCGCGCGCCTCAGGTGCCGCCGGCGACCACGCCCGCCGGTCGCTCATCCGCAAGGCCTATCTCTACCTGGCGCTGTTCGCGATGGTCATAGGCGCCATGGTCAGCGGCGGCCAACTGGCTTACCAGGTGCTCACTCACCTGCTGGGCAGCCCCATCCCCTACTTCGCCAGCGACTCGCTCACCTGGCTGGTTACCTGCTTGCTCTTCCTGCTGTGGCTGGCATATTTCTGGCAGGTACTGCGCAGCGATAACCACATCTCCGAGCGCAGCCTGGCCGAGATGCACGCCGCCTTCCCGACCCTCTTGATCGACCCGGGCGACGGCGCCTTTGCGAATGAGATCGCGGCTGCCGTCCGCCGCCACGCTCCCGACGTCCCGCTTACCCTGCAAACCCTGTCCTCCGCGGCGCCGTTCGAGGCGCAAGCCGCTTTCAAGGCGGTCATCCTGCCTGCCAGCCTGGCCGTCCACCCGCCCGAGGCGCTGGGTCGCTGGCTGGACGATTTCCCGGGCCGGCGCATCCTGGCGCCCGAGTCGGACGGTCAGGATGTGTGGCTGGGCGGACCCTCGCTCTCGCGCGGCGACCTGGCGCGCCAGGCAGCCATCGCCTTGCGCCAGATGGCCGAGGACCAGCCCCTGCACATCTCGCCCCCGGCCAACGCCTGGATGGTCACCGGATATATCCTGGGCGGGTTGTTCGGCCTCGAGCTGTTGGCCGTCCTCATCACCCTGGTGGCTTCCTCCATCTCCCGCCGCTGATGGCATCGTACCACCCGTGGTATGATATGGGTTGCATGCATTCATGAGGAGTCCGATGCCCCCGATCCTTGAAATTCGCGACCTGGTCAAAAAATATGGCGATTTTACCGCAGTGAAAGGGATTTCCTTCGCTGTCGAAGAGGGTGAAATCTTCAGCCTGCTCGGTCCGAACGGCGCCGGCAAGACCACCACCATTTCGGTCATTTCGACGCTCTACGCCCCCACCAGCGGCGACGCCTGCGTCGGCGGGCACTCCATTTCCAAAGAGCCGATGGCAGTGCGCCAGCTCATCGGCGTGGTGCCGCAGGAGCTGGCTCTCTACGAGGAGCTGACCGCCGGCGAGAACCTTTCCTTCTGGGGGCAAATGTACGGGCTGGGAGGCAAGCAGTTGAAAGCCCGCATCGCCGAGGTGCTCGATCAGATCGGACTGGCCGACAAAGCCGGCCAGCGTATCAAGACCTACTCGGGCGGCATGAAGCGGCGAGTCAACATCGGCGTCGGCCTCCTACACAAACCGCGCCTGCTCTTCATGGACGAGCCGACCGTCGGCATCGATCCGCAGTCGCGCCGCGCTATCCTCGATTCGGTCAAAGAATTGAACCGGCAGGGCATGACCGTGCTCTACACCACCCACTATATGGAAGAAGCTCAAGAGCTCTCCAACCGGGTGGGTATCATCGACCACGGCGAGCTGATCGCGCTGGGCACCCAGGCCGAGCTTACCCGCCAGGTCGGCGAGAATGACGCGCTGCTCCTGCATCTCGGCGAAGGCGTGGACTCTGCAGCCCTGGTCGCGGCCTTGCGCGCGCTGCCCGGTGTGCTCAAAGCCGAGGTCAACGACCACACCATCACCGTGATCGCCCCTGAAGCTGAGGAAATCCTGGCTCCTGCCATCACCCAGGCGAACGAACTGGGCCTGAAGATTCGCTCGGTCGAAATCCAGGAGCCCAACCTGGAAACGGTTTTCCTGCACCTCACCGGTCGCGCTCTGCGCGACTAGGCGGTCTCATGAAAAAGATCTTTCTCATCGGCTGGAAAGACGTCACCCTGGCATTCCGCGACCGGGCTGCACTTGTCTTGATGCTGGCCGCGCCTTTCTTGCTCACCCTCGGCCTGGGTTTTGTCACCGGGCATTTTTCCGGCTCCAACAGCAGCGGGGTAAGCCACATTCCGGTGGCGCTGGTCAACCAGGATGGCGGCCAGCTCGGCAATACCCTGGTTGACTTGTTTCACTCGACCGATCTCGCCAACCTGGTGACCGCTGTCACCCTGGCTGACCCGACCCTCGCCCGCCAGCAAGTGGATGCCGACCAGGTAGCCGCAGCCATCATCATCCCGGCCGGCTTCACCCGCAGCATCATCCCCGCCCCGGGCGGCAGCCAGACCGGACCCCTGGTGCAAATCCAACTGGTTATCAACCCAACCCGCCCGACCAGCGTTGGGGTGATCACCACCATCCTGGAGCGCTTCCTGAGCCAGGTGGAGGTTGGGCGGGTCGCCGGGCAGGTAGCCGTCAGCCAGTTGATTGGCCAGGGACTGGTGCAACCCCAGCAGGCGCCCGCCATCGGCGCTCAAGTGGGCGCCCGCCTGGGCGGCCTGGCCGGCAACCCGGCCATCGCACTCAAGACCGATACCAGCGGGGAAGGTGTCGTCACGTTCGACGCCCTGGCCTTCATGGCGCCCGGCATGGCCTTGATGTTCCTGATGTTCACGGTCAGTCACGGGGGGCGCAGCCTGCTGGCCGAACGCACCCAGGGCACCTTGCCGCGCTTGCTGGTGACGCCCACCCGCACCTCCCAGGTGTTGGGCGGCAAGCTGTTCGGCATCTTCCTGACCGGCGTCGCCCAGATGTTGATCCTGATCGGCGCCAGCGCCCTCCTCTTCCAGCTCAATTGGGGCAGTCCGCTGCCGGTGCTGGTCCTGGTGCTGGCGGCCGTGGCCGGAGCGATGGGGTGGGGTATGTTGATCACCGCCTTGGCGCGTACCCCCGGGCAGGTGTCGACGGTCGGGTCGGCCCTCATGCTGACCTTCGGGATTTTAGGCGGCAGCTTCATCGACATAAGCCGCATGCCGGCGTTTTTCCAGGTGATCAGCAAAATGACTCCCAATGCCTGGGGGCTGGACGGTTTTCTCACCCTGACTCAGGGCGGCAGCCTGGCTGATATTCTCGGACCGGTGGCCGCATTGCTGGTGATGGGCGCCGTGTTGTTTGCTGCGGCAGTGCTGCTCATTAACCGCCGCGGAGTGATGCAAGCATGAGCGCCAGTGGCCCGTTGAAAAAAATCATTGCCATCGCCCGGAAAGACCTGCTGATACGCTTCTCGAGCCCGTCCGAGTGGCTCTTCTTTCTGGTGCTGCCAATCGTCTTTACGGTGGTGCTGGCGGGGGGCACGGGCGCCTCCGGGGATAACCGCATCCGCCTGGTGGTCGTCGATCAAGCGCAATCGCCGCTCTCGACTGAATTGATCGCCGGGCTGGATCAATCGCAGGCGGTGCGCGCCGATGTGCAGACCGCCAGCCAGGCCGATAAGCTGTTCTCGCAGCGCCAGGTCTCCGCCGCGTTATATATCCCGGCCGGGTTCGACCTGGAGCACTTGCGCAGTGGGAAGCTCGAGCTGGACCTGCACCAGCAGCCCAATGCGCCTAACGCGCTGGTGGACTACCAGGCCGTGTCGGCCGTCATCAGTCGCATCAGCAGCAGCGTTGATATCGCCAATGGCAGCCTGGCGGTCGCGGAGGGCATTCAACCGTTCGCCTCGCAGAGCGCCAGGAACGCCTATTTCGATGCGGCCCTCAAAGCCGCACAAGTCCAGCTCGGCCAGGCGCCTGACCGCCTGGCGATCGTGCGTGGGAGCACGCCGGACCCGATCAAATACGACCCGCGGGCCAATTCCTCGGCCGGTCAGTTGATCACCTGGGTCTTCATCCCGTTGATCGGCATCTCCAGCCTGTTCGCCTACGAGCGGCAGAAAGGCACCCTGCGGCGCCTGCTTACCAGCCCCACCGAAAAGGCCACCTTCTTGCTGGGCACGATCACCGGCCAGGTGCTGATCGCCCTGGTGCAGATGCTGCTACTGGTGGGTTTCGGCATCCTGGTGATGAAGATCAACTGGGGTGGCAACCTGCCTGGCCTGGCGGTCATGCTGGTCGCATCCGCTCTGGCGGCCGCCGCCCTGGGTACCGCTCTAGGCGCTTTCGTCAAAACCGAAGGCCAGGCCAATGGCCTGAGCATTCTGTTCGGCATGGTGATGGCTTTGCTGGGCGGCTGTTGGTACCCCATCGAGCTCTTCCCCCAATTTGTGCGCAC
>JAQTMA010000172.1 GCA_028714615.1 Anaerolineaceae bacterium
CCGGCTCCATGTTCGAACTGGATGCTATCGCCGGGGTGGCCATTGGGGGCATCGCCATGACCGGCGGACGCGGTATGATCGCAGGATCGTTCCTGGGTGCGCTCATGGTGCAGATGATCGAAGGCGTACTCATTGCTGCCCGCATTCCGCCCTTCTTGAACGGGTTGGTTAAGGGCATTATCATCATCTTCACAGTGCTCCTGCAACGCAAGAAGGGGAACAGTTAAAGGAGAACGCTTGCAGACCGAATTGACTCAACCCGGACCTGGGGGATGGTAAAGGCAATGTTCCCTACCCACGTTTCCAGGGAATTATCTACCATGAGTAGGGGAAAGGTTTACTAACGGCTGAGCGCCAAGCCGGCGAACTCAGCCGCAGTATTTCGGGAAAACAAGGTCAGACTTAAAGGGACTCCCCTGGTGGGCAACTCCCAGGCCAGGCGCGGGCCATCAATTGACAGGCTCAAGGAGGTTTCAGCCACTTCCAGCCGCAGCAAGTGGAAAGACTGAAGGTCGAATCCTTCCGGAAGCCTGGCTTCCAGCGCTTCACCGACTTCCAGGCGCGCCTGGTTATTATCATCATCAAGCGACAGGCGCAATATCTCTGGCTGGCTTCCCGACATGGAAAGCCCGATCTCGCCGCCGGGTTGGGCAAACCGCAGGCTTAGCTCCAGCAGGAATGCCTGAGGCAAATCTTCCATAACCACCTTAGCCGGCTCGCCCGTGGAGATCAACTGGCGTTCATTTCCTACCGGTTGCCAGAAGCCTGAGTGGACGTGGAAGCGTTCGAAGCCGGCGGTCAACGGCGGCGTAGGCGCGGGTTGCGTCGCCGTGCTTGGCCCATAGACGACCAACCGCTCTCCCTCCCATCCCAAGGGGTCAATCGCAAGCACCCGCTCCCTGGTCTCGAGCAGCCAGCGGTGGTAGACGCAGTATAACTGCCGATTATCTGGGCCACGCACCACGGAGTTATGCCCCGGCCCAATCACACCTCGCTGCGGGTCGGAGCGCAGTACCGGGGGCGTCTCCATACCGTCGCAGGGTTGCGCCCATTCGCCGGGTGAATCCAGGCGGTCCGACACGCCGTAGCTGACGCCATACGAGGCGTCCTGCCAGTTACCGGCGCTGAACATCTGGTAATATCGACCGCCATGTTTGAGTACGAAAGGTCCTTCAACGGTGTGCCAGCGAACCCCACCTTTTTCCACCCGGTGAGGATTGAATATTTGCCAGTCGTAACGGGCGCGCGTCACCGGGCGCGGTTTACCTGCCAGGGTGAAGGGATCGAGCATGAGATCGACCGCCGTGCCGGTGCCGACTCGCGCGACCTCCAGGTAATCCGTCGCGTAGAAGAGATACCAGGCGCCATCCTCGTCGACGAACACATGCGAATCGATGGCGAACCGCTCGGAGGTCAGTTGCCTACCCCGATCGGTAAAAGGACCTTCCGGCCGGGTAGATGTCCCCACCCGGATTTGCATTTGCTCGCCATTGCCAACCGAGTAATACAGGTAAAAAATGCCATCCTGGTAGGTCACCTCCGGAGCCCAATAGCTGGGATAATCGCCGGGCAGCGGGTCCAATGCGCCGGAGACGTACTCCCAGTGAACCAGGTCGGTGGAGTGCAGGATGCCAAAGGCGCGATCACCGGCCTCTTTTCTGGTGAAGTAGCACCAATATTCCCCGCAATGCTTAAGCACGAATGGGTCAGGACAGGAATGCCGGTAGACAGGGTTGAGATACGTTGGCTGCATAGCGGGTTCTATCCGAATAGATGCGTGCAGTCTCCAAAGGCATCTAAATCCGGGCTATCCGCCGCAGGCACAGGTAGCATCCGTTGAGCTATATGCCGCCGGAAGCGTTCGACCAGGGGCGTCTCTTCCCGCCGGAAGACCCCCTCGGCGTCGAAGTCGCAATCATATAGCCCGAGGTGGATGGTGTAATGGTTCAGGGGCATGCGACCACGGCGGTAATCCCAGTTGAACATGCTGAAAAGTGGGAACCAAGTATAGCCCACCAGCGGGAGACCGGCTGCGCGCAGCTCGCGCGCCACTCGAATCGTCTCGTCCATCCACCTGCCCCGCCCCCTTACACTTGCCCGAGCGGAAGTCTCGGTGACCATCACCGGCATCTGGTAGCGCTGGTGGGCTTCCACCAGGCGTTCCGCGAGAGTTGCGCCGGGGGTGGGAGCCCGCAGTCGGTAAAGACCATGCCCGCCCTTGCGCTGGACGAGCGCACCATGCGACCAGGGATAGTAGTTTGCTCCGAAGACGTCAAAGCGCACCCGGTTCTCGCGAAACCAGGTGAAATCCGCATCCGTAAAGCCGTGTTCCCTCAGGTAGCTGTACAAGGGGTAGTTTTCGTCCACCCGGCCGGTGCACAAATCGAAGCTCAAGAACTGGCGGGCATTGTTTTGCTCCACGCGTGCCTGCAAGCCAGGATCGTTCCCCTGGAACCAGTTGTGCCACAAGGCTTCCACCTGGACCGAGACCAGCTCTGGGCGGGCAATCTGCAAAGCGCGCACGGTGTGCACAATGCCGCGCGCGCAAGCAGCCAATACCTTCACGAACCCATCGTCGCCGGATAGGTATGGAGGCCATTCGCCACGCTGACCACAATACTGGGCGTTGATGACTGGTTCATTCATCGGTGTGTATAACCGTACCAGGCTTGTATAGCGCTCCAACACGGCTATCGCGTATTCTGCCACGCGTTCGGTGTAGCTAGCATTGATGAAGCTATTGTCCAGCCACAGTGGAGTGCCATAGTGCATCAAATCCAGGATCGGGGTGATGCCCTTCTGCACGACCATGTACTCCAAGACGGCATCCGTCCACCGCCAATCCCAGGTTTCTGGTCCAGGTTGGACCCTGTACCAGGGCACTCCCCAGCGCATGGCTTGTACGCCGGCTTCCGCTGCCCGGTCGATATCGGTTTGCCACTGAGAATAATGTTGGGTCAACTCGTATTCGTCCATCGCCCGCAAGCCAGGTCGGGCCTGGGGGATAAAACTGTCTTCGATTCCGGTTGCCCAGCAGAACTGTGAGGTGTCCAGTGTGATCATGCGCAATTTGCTCCAGATCGGGTGACCTGTGACCAGAAGCCTGTGAAGACCCGAATTAAATGGGTGGGGTTATGGAATCGGCTGCGGGTCATCAGTAGGTCCCTGCATCACCGGCGCGCCGTCCACGAATTTGACCGGGTCAATCCGGAAGCTGCGCGCCCCTCCCGGGTAGCCAACATCCGGCGCCGTCCAGGCGTGATACGCCATCCAGAAGTTACCCTTCGGGTCGGTGAAGAAGGTCTCGCCACCCGGACCCATGACTTTTTTGGTGTACTGGAAGATGGGATGATCAAGCGGTTTTTTGCACGGTCCGGTAGCGCTATCACAGGTCGCATAGCTGACAGCATAGAAGAGACTTTCCCACCTATTGGCTGAGTAAAACAGGTAGTAGCGGTTTCCGTCGTAAACCATCGCTGGGTTCTCGATCAAAGGGCGCTCCCAGGGCTGGTCACGTACAAGCAGACTGGTCGGCTCGCCCTCCAGTGAAAGCCCATCCGCGCTCAGCGGTTGCACCCATAGCGCAACTTCTATACCGCAGCAATTGCCGTCATTCTTCCAATAAATATACAGCTTGCCATCGACATCGGCGAAGGGATACGGGTCAATTGAGCCGCCCAGGTCTTTCTGGCAGATGAAAGCGGCTGTACTGTCGTCTTTGAACAGCCCTTCCGGGCTATTGCTGACTGCCCGCGAGATACACTGCTTATCAGATTCCTTATCGTGGGCCACGTAGTACAGCACAAAGGCATCGCCGATCTTGATCACACCAGGCGCCCATATCCGTGGCTCGTTGAGCTCAACCCATTCTGGCAGGCCGGGCAAGACCTCCCCTAGCCAATCCCAATGAGATAGGTCTGTGGAGCGGATAGCAGGGGTGTTGGCGTTAGCGGTGTTGGTGGAGTAAGCGTAATAGGTATCACCCACGCGCAAAACGAATGGGTCCGGAAAATCACGGTTATAGACCGGGTTGTCATAAGCCGGTCCGGTGATCGGTGTCCTCGTGGGTGGGAGCGGGAGGGCAGTCGGCGCTCTTGTGACCGCCGCGGTTGGCGTCTTTTTCGGAGCTGCCGCGTCCGGTGAGCAGCCAACCAGGAAAAACATCAGGAGGATAATAAAGATGTGGATTAAGCGCGGATGCATGGATCAACCCTTCAACCCGGTCATGGCGATGCTCCGCACGATATACCGTTGCAGGAAGACGTAGATTATCAGCACAGGCACGCTGACCACGAGCGCGCCGGCCATTAACTTGCCATAATCAAAGGTATATTGTCCCTGCAAGGTCGCCAATCCGACCGGCAAGGTCTGCATCTCGCGTACGTTCCCCAAAATCAATAGCGGCCACAGGAAATCGTTCCATGATCCCAGGAAGGTGATCACTCCCAGGGTTGCCAGTGCGCCGCGCGACAAGGGTAGGACGACGGAAAGGAAGGTGGTCAGCACGCTGGCGCCATCAATCTGCGCAGCCTCTTCAAGTTCTTTGGGGATGCTTTGGAAAAACTGGCGCATGAAGAAGACCCCAAAGACCCCGGAGAGACCGGGCACGATCACCCCTTGGAATTTACCGATCCAATGCAACTTCGCGATGGTGATGTAGTTCGGAATCAAGAACATCACCCCCGGCATCACCATGGTCGCCAGGAGCAGGCTAAAGATCAGGTTCCGGCCGCGGAAGTCCATCCGGGCGTAGGCGTAGCCCGCCAGCGCGTCGATGATTAAGATAAAGCCTGTGAACAGGACGGCGATGATCAGGCTGTTGGAAAACCAGTTGGCAACAGGCAGGGTTTTGTCGGCAAAAATCGAGCGGAAGTTATTCAGTGTGGGATTTACAGGAATCCAGTTAGGGTTGAGCCATTCTTCGAACGGTTTAAATGCGGTTACAAGCATCCAGATCAGCGGCAACAGGAAAAACAGGGCAAACAGGATCAGCAATGCGTAGTAAAATGCCTTGTTTAGAGCTCCTCCACCGATACCCAGCCCTACGCTCTTGCTTTCGGTATCTATCGCACTCATCGAACCACTCCTTGAAATTATGACCTTTCGGTTTGCCCGAACACCTTAAAATTTACCGCCGTGAGAAACAGAAGCATGATCGCCAGGAGAATCGACATTGCGGCGGCTCTACCCATCTGGCCGCGACCGATGCCCTCGATGAAAATGCGGTAAATAATCGTCTCCGTCCTCTGGACTGGCCCGCCAGCCGTCATAATGTACGGTTGCCCAAACAGGTTAGCGGATGCGATCATCGTTATGGTGATGACAAAGATCAGCACCGATCTCATCATGGGAATGGTGATGTTAAAGAACTGCTGGACCGGGCTGGCTCCGTCGATCGCAGCCGCCTCATAAAGGCTGGTTGGGATTTCCTGGAGCGCTGCCAGGAAGATAACCGTATTGAAACCGATCGTCCACCAGATAGTTGCAATGGTGATCGAGATCCAGGCTTCGGGCATCCTCCCCAACCAGTTAATGGTTGGCAGACCGACGATTTCCAGGTAGTGGTTGAGCAAGCCTCCCTCGCGCTGGAAGATCCATAACCACAATATGGAGGCAACCGTCACTGAGAGGGCATAGGGCGCGAAGTAGATCATACGGAACATATTGCGGCCGCGGTACTTGCCGTTCAGAAGCACAGCCAGTAGGAGCGCAACTATCACCAGGGGGATGACGCTCCACAACAGGAACTGACCGGTGTTGCTCATCGAGCGCCAGAAGTCGCGATACTGTACTGTGGTCGGTGTAAATACCTGCAGGTAATTATTAAACCCGACGAACGGCCGGTGTTCGGGTCGTAAATAATCAAACTGGAACAAACTGATGTATAGACCGTAGAAGAATGGATACGCCAGGAAGGCCAGGAAGAAGATCGAGTGCGGGAGGATGAACAGGTACGGGACGATGCCCGACTTCCGGTGTTTTTTGACGGCTGGCGCAGTTGCTTGGACCACTTGGTCTTGCAATGTTCTATCCAAAAGGACATTCCTTTTGAGCAGGTGTATAGCAACCGCGGGAAGGGAAGCGGGATTCCCTCCCCGCGGAACCAGGTGAAAGCTTATTTATAGGTAGCCGCGTTTTCGTCCATCGTCTGCTGAGACCTGGCTGCGGCTTCGTCCAGGGCAGTCTTCAAGTTGGTGACCTCACCAGTCAAGTAGCCATCAACGACTGGTCCAAACTGGTCCCACAGAGCACCTTCCAGCGCCGCCACCTGGGGCAGCATGATTGCGTGGTCAGCGTTCTTGATGACAGCCGCGATCGGGGCGGCGACCTCAGCCAGCTTCGGATCCGTACGGACGGAAGTGCGCGCCGGGATCTGTCCGGCTTTGGCCCAATCGATCGAGTGCTGGGAGAGCCAGGCAATCCAGCACATGGCAGCGGCCTGCTTGGCGGGGTCATCGGAGGTCAGGCCCAACTGGTGTGAGCCAGCCCAGACGGCCGGCTTATCGCCGATGGTGGGGAACGGGGCGAAGCCTGCGAACGACAGCTTCACGATGTCGCTGATGTGCCAGGGTCCGTGGATCATGATGGCAGCCTGGCCCTGTTTATAGGCATTCGCTTCCGGATCGCCCGCACCGCTGATATCGGGCGAATACTTGTCGCGCAGGTTCTTGATGTATTCGAGCGCTTTGACGCCGGCGTCGGAGTTGTAGGTCGCCTTGGTGCCTTCAGGATTTGTGAGGGAGCCGCCGAATTGCACGATCAACGACTGAAACAAGGTAGCTGCCTGGAAGGCAGTGCCGATGGCAATCGGTTTCACGCCGCTGGCACTCAGTTTGGCGATAGCGTCTTCGAATTGAGTTTTCGTCCATGGTTCGGGTCCCGGCTCTGCCATGCCCGCCGCTTTGAACATGTCCTTGTTGTAATACATCACCAGGGCATGGGTATCCAGCGGGAATGAGTAGTGCTGTCCTTTATATTCGCCGACCTTCCAGAGCTGGTCGGGGAAATCGCTGCCGATGTTCGTACCTAAGACGGTCATCACCTCAGACGTCATAGGTTTGAGCACATTCCGCTCGGCTTCCTGACCGACGTTGATCGCCCGAACGACGGTCATTGCCGGCAAACCGCCGGCAGCAGCAGCAGCTTCCAGCTTGGTGATGTAATCGGGCTGGGCAACGTGTGTAACCTTGATCCCATAGGTATTCTCTTTGCTGAAGCGGTCAGCCAGAGTGCTCATCTCGTCGCCGTCCGGGCCGGTCAACGGGCTCCACATCTCGATCGACTGGCCTTGGGCTTTAGAATTGCAGGTCCCGGCTGCAGCTTCAGGCGCAGTAGTAGGTGAGGTCGCCTGCCCTGTGGGTGTCTCGGCGGCTGCCTGGGTTGGCGCCTGGGTGGCGCCGCCGCTGGCGCAAGCCGAGAGGATCAGGCTTAAGAGGATCAGCACAGGCACTAGATTGGAAATGATTTTTTTCATTTTTCTCTACCTCCTCTTCATCGGAATCGTTTGAACGACAACTTTTCGGGACGTGTGGGTGTGTTTTTTGGAGTATGAATCACCTCCTTTTAAAACCTATAGTCCTCTTCGGAATTGGGATGGTAGATCTGGCGCAAGATGATGTCCTGGGGATAGTTGCCAAACTGGCTGCCAAACAAATTTATTCCACCGATGTGTTGTGCATCGGACTTCACGCCGATCCGGATCGAAAGAAGCTCGCCGTCCAGTATGTGCAGGTCTTCCAGATTTACCTTTGAGACATTGATCCCATCTATATAATTACCCTGTTGTGTCACTTTCCAGTTCTTGAGCAGGCCAAACTGTGTGTTGTTCGTATCCCACCAGGCCGGGGTCAGGCGCCCGCGCTCACCCCCGAAATCAGCCGGGCTGGTCCAGGTGCTGATTTCCCGGTTGTTGATCCATACTGTAATATCAGAAGGCCAATTATCGTGGTGGAGGGGGGCTTCGGAACAGACTTCAAAAGTCAGTTCCAGCGCCTCCATGCGGCTGTTGAGCGGGTGCCGGATCGGGAAGCGGTATTCGACAAAACCACGCTGGAACCAGATGAGCTGAGCTTTGATGCGTAGAGGCTCAAAAAATGACGCGGGGTCATCTAGGTGACCGATAATCCCGCTATTGCTTAACAAGCCACAGGTGGGGGTAATTTCAGCATCCACATAAGCGCCGATCGGCATGGCATATTGGACCACCACCTCTTTCTGGTCCAAAGCGGCGGGTAGCTGGATGATGACGCGGTCGTAGATGCGGGCGCATACTTTTTGGACGCCGCGCTTAGCATTTTGCAGGTCGGTCTTAATCAATCCAGCCTGCTCGAGGATATTAATATGAAGGGTGGCAGTCGATTGGGGAAGCTCCAGGGCACTGGCGATCTCCAACAAGGAGCAGGTGTGAGTGCCCAAAAAGCGCAAGATTTCCAAGCGCGTCTCAGATCCCAGAGCTTTGGCAACCACCATGAGCTCTTTTACGCCCCTATCTGAGGAATACAGCTCCATCACGCGCTGAGAAGGGATGTGTTCCATATCTCCCGTTCGGTTAATCCAGCGATTGAAACAAAATAACTTGAATAAATCAAGTTTATATGTTTCTCTTTGCTTATTATACAGGAAATCCTGTGTTTGTCAATAGCGCTGTTGTGAGGCCCTACCTGGGATTCTATCTATAACAGCAGTCGGATTTGAAAGATTCGATTTCGATAGTACAATTGTGTCTTCCAAGCGTGAAATCCGTCACTTGTAATTACAGCAAATACCCTTTACAACCATTGTGTAGGTTATCATGAAAGTCGCGCGAAGGAGTCAAG
>JAQTMA010000173.1 GCA_028714615.1 Anaerolineaceae bacterium
TGGATCCTTCCCGTCTAGCAAGCCATACAAGGCAGAAATCACTGCAAGGATGTAATTCTGATTTTCCAGGTACAACCTAGCAACTTGTGCCCGCAAATAGACCTTTCCGGTGTACCGCAGATAGGCCGGCATATATAGAATTTCTTCTTGAGCGATATCCCCGCCGAGATCGGGACCCGGAGAAAAATGCAGCCGTGTGGCTAATTCACATCGAGCGCGGAGAAGTCGTTGGTATGCATATTGAGGAATGGAACTTGCCAGGGGTGGAACACGATAAGACGATGACCCACCCACACTCTTATCCTTACAGCAGGCGATCAGAATTAAATCCATATCAACCATTGGTGAAATAATCGGTGTCAATTTTCTTGAGCATATAAGTTGAAACGACGGTTACCCCAATGTCATAATCCACCGTAAACTCCGCCAGGCGCTTTCCATCGATTAATACAATCTTGTAATCAATGGTGGCCACAAATTTGATCGCTTCGGAGGAGAAAGTAGAAGTGGTAATGAAAATGCCTTTTCTGGCCTTCCTGCCCATGAGCGCCCCAACAAACTTTTGGATCTCCGGGCGGCTGACCACCCCTTCCCAGCGTTTGGCTTGGATATAGACGGCATCCAACCCCAGGCGATCTTCATCGATGATGCCGTCGATGCCCCCATCACCAGATTTGCCCACCGCGCGAGCGGCCTCTTTTTGAGACCCGCCATACCCCATTTTGACCAACAGCTCCACCACCAGGCGTTCAAAGAATGATGGTGAGCAGTTTTTTACATTCGATAAGGCATCTAGAATGAGGTTCTCCCGGATTTCTTGATAGGCATCCTCGAAGATTTCCTCGGGGGTGCGCGGATCTATGGGACCGATGACCTTTGGAGGAGTAGGCTCTTTTTCTTTGCGCTCGCGGAACTCCACGAACTCCGGGTATTGCTTCAGGAAAGCGATATCGATCCTGGCTGGTTTTTGTTGGAGGGCGGCTTTCCCTCGCTCGGTGATCTGGTAAAAAGGCTTCTTCGTCATCCTGATCAGGCCGGATTTAGCCAAGTAAGTTCGCGCCCAACCGGCTCGATTATAAAATGTGGATTGCTTGCCGCTCGGGAGCAATTCGTCCAACTCGCCTTGAGACAATTTGAATTCTTGAGCCAAGCAATTGGTGATTTCTTGATTGGAATGTTCGATCCCATCACCCATGTGCTGGAGTAACGGTAACATGATCGACTGAAAATCAGGAATCGCCATTTCTACCCCGATCTTGTTTAATTGTTATGAATTTTTGACGGTGTAATGATTATACAGCGATACAAAGACCAATCACCAAGAAATGTCTTAGAACAAATACACACGACCTGTCCCGAACCAGGATATTTACAATTCCAACTTAATCAACAGGTCGCGTAATACTACCAATTCTTCTATTGATAAAGTCACCCCTTTGCCCATCGTCTGCCCATCCGGCGACCATTCGCGGATATCGTATTTCGGTTCCCGGTCGTTCCAGGAGATCAGGTTGAGCTGTTTCTCCCAACCCTTGGAGGTTTTGGAGAGTACGCCGATCTTTTTGACGATTTCAAACGAGATATCTGCCATCCTTGCTCCTATCGATATTCCTTGAACGATTCAATCAATTCTTTGAATGTCTTCGGTTGGTACCGGTCATAGCTTTCCTGGTCGACGAAAACGAATCCATAGACAACATCGGATTGCACCCGGTTGATATCCTCGCACCACTGCTTCAGCCGCTGCATCTTCTGCGGCACATCCAGATCTTCCTGGCCTTTGGTTTCAACGATGACCACCCGCTTCGAAGATAGCTTGACCAAAAAATCAGGATAATAGGTGGAGATCTCTCCGTCCGCGTTGACATAATCCAGCTTGAAGTGCACCGCCAGATAATTCTTGGTGTACGAGACCACATCCGGGCAATCTTCGAGGAAGCGGGCGAATACCAGCTCAAAATGGCTGTCGCCGATGATGCGGTTGAAGACGCTCTTCTTGGGGATCAGGTAGCCCTGATCCTTGGCGACGAACGGCCGCGTTTGGCGCAGCTTGATGGTGTCGCAGATCTGGGCGTCGCCCTTCTCCTGGACGGTCAGCGCGTTGATGGCTTTCTTGAACGTCTCCAAGAGGGTCTTGGTGGCAGCCAGCTCAGACAGGTTGCGCAGGGTATTGGGGCTTTCCAGGTCGACCGGCTGATCGAAGAGCTCGGACTGGGTAAATGCTTTTACTTTGCCGTACAGGACGTCATACCCGCTGACCAGGCGCAGCTCCTTCAACAGGGTTTGGGCAAAGTAGCCAATCACGCTGCGGTAATCGGCGACGCCGGCCGTGTCGAGCAAGGTGGTATGTTCGATTGCACCGGTGGTGATGTCTTTGAAGACGATCTCGCGCTGCTGCTCCTCGCTGAATTGCAGATAAGCCACTTTTTGGTGCTCCAGCGCAGTCACGTCCAGATCAGCCAGGTGCTTGTATTCGCGATATATGCGCGGGGATAGCACCGGTATTTCAATATCGAGTGCGTCCAGGTCTTTCTTGGAATTCTCGGTTTCGACTTCGACCACCAGGGGTGTCTTGGGGCCGGTCCCTTCCCCCATCGGCTTGTGCTCCAGGATGACGCCTTCGGCCTGGATGGACTCGACAAAATCCATAAAGGCATTTGTGCCCACCACGCTGACATTTTCTTCCACACTGCCGGCGTACATCTTGCGCAGGCCGCGTCCCAGGGTTTGCTCGGGGAGAATATTGCTCTGGGCAGAATATGCCCGCAAGCCGACGATAGTGGTGACGTTGCGCACGTCCCAACCTTCTTTGAGCACCATGACGGAGATAATCGCCTTAAACCGGCTGGATGGGTCGTCGATCTCGTTGGCCTGCTTGCGCAGCTTGTCCATCTCTTCTTTGTCTTTCCCGGAGGTGGATTCGGAGATTTCACCGTTCTTTTTGGTGTGGATGACCAGCACCGCGTCTTTCAGCTCGGGATAATTGCCTTCCAGGTACTCGGCGACGTCGTCGCAGTTTTTGGTGTCATCCGTCATGATGAACAGGATGGCTTTCTTTCCCATTTTTTCATGTTCGGCATAGGCTTTGCGCCACTCGATGACCCCCAGATGGATGTAATCGGCATAATGCTCGGTATATTTAACGCTATCCCGCTCGACCAGTTTGGCGCGGCTGGGCGCATCCGGCAGCACCGGATGCTTCACCACGTTTTGAGAAATGGCCTCAACCAGCGGATAATCTGAAATGGTCTGAACGAAGATGGCGCCGTTATTGTGTTTGGGCGTGGCGGTCACGTCCACCTGGAGGGATAGGAAAGATCCCTTTTGCTTCATGCGGTTGTGAATGTCTTCGATGGACTTGAACCAGGCCATACGCGGGTCGTGAATGTGGTGAGCTTCGTCGTTCAGCACCATGAGTTCATCGATATCGCGCACGATCATGCCCAGGTCCACCTTGGAATCGTTGGTTGCGCCGGTAGGGCGCGACCCCAGGAAGTAATCGCGCAGGTCTTCGTCGTCGGCTGAAGCGAGGATGTCATCGCCGGCATACACGCGGTGGATGTTGGTCAGGAAGATGTTGCCGGTGGGATGGGTGATGTTCACGGCATCCTGCAAATGCACTTTCAGTTGAAAGTCATCGCACCAGTTGCGCCCCTCATAGCCGTTCATGGGCAGGATCGGATCTTCGAAGAAGATGCGCAGCCCCTGAAAATCCTTCTTGAGGCGGTCGAGGACGATGATATTAGGGGTGATGAGCAGGAAGTTGCGCGAGAGCTCGGAATCGGGCTCGTAGAGCTTATGAAAGTAGCTCCAGGCTACCAGCAGACTGAGCACTTTGGTCTTCCCGGCGCCGGTAGCCATCTTGACCACAAAGCGACGCCAGGTTTCGTCAAACATCCCGGTGGAGACCGCGCCGGAGCTGTCGAAGCGCATCAGGTCGTATTTGTCGCGTACGCCAACCAGGTCATATAAGTAGACGATGGTTTCGAGTGCTTCTTGCTGGGCAAAGTAATAATGGAACTCAGTGAGCAGCTCGACCTCGCCTCCGGCCTCTCCCCCAGTGGTGGGGAGCAAATGAGGGGTGTTGAACCACCAGTTGAGCAGGCTGCGGCTGGTGGGGGTTGCGCCGGCATAGCCGCTATCGCGGAAGTCCTTGACCTTGCGGCGAAGTTGTGAGACGAGAGGCGGCATGAGCCGGTCCATCGTCGTCTCGCGCAGGGCTTCATCGGCGGGGAACCAGCGCACGGCAGGATCCAGGATGACGTAAGGGGATTCGGGGAAATCTTTATGCAAGGCCATAAGTACTCTTTCTCGCGCAGAGGCGCGAAGGCGCAGAGGTTTTTTTATTATTTCTCGCGCTGAGACGCGGAGACGCAGAGTTTTTTTATTATGTCTCGCGCAGAGACGCGGAGACGCAGAGTTTTTTTATATAAAGTTTTTCTCAGCGCCTCTGCGCCTCTGCGCGAGACCTATGTTCTTCTTCCAGTCCATTGACGGCGCGCACGATGCCATCTTTCATGAGGGCAGCTCCAAAGTTGAACAGATATCCGAGCTTCAAGTCCGTCAAGCGTAAATACGTTTGGATTTGCTTCCGGTGGGCCAGGTTCATCTGCTCCAACGACTTCAATTCAATGATGACCTTTCCTTCAACCAATAAATCCGCGCGAAAAGCATCCTCGAACTGGATGCCCTGATAAGCAATCGTGATCGGAACCTGGCGCTCGACGCGCAAGCCCCGTTGGCCGAGTTCGTGCGCCAGCACCACTTCGTACACTGATTCCAGCAACCCCGGCCCCAGCTCGCGATGGACAGTGATGGCCGATTCAATGGATATCGTCCCGATCTCGTTTTCAGAATACTTCTCGCGCTTAGTTTGCATTTATTTCTTTCTCTCACATAGGCACGGGGTGATAAATATGTCTCGCGCAGAGGCGCGGAGGCGCAGAGAAAAACTTATTAAAAAACTTTGCGTCTCTGCGTCTCAGCGCGAGACATAAAAAAAACTTTGCGCGAGACCCGCTTCTCTTTGTCTCTACGATCATGATTAATTTCCCTCGCCGAGCTGATCCAATCGAGCGTGATCGGTTAAGAGCCGCATCTGTTGGATAGCGATCTGGTTCAATTTGCGCAGGCGCTCCGGTTGGGGGATTTGCTCCTGGATGAAAAGAGCGTTCAGGTTTTCCAGGTTGGAAAGACAAACCAGTTGAGATACGCTGGCTGTATCGCGAATATTGCCCTTCTCCCCGGGATGGCTATCGCGCCACTGCCTGGCGGTCAAGCCGAATAAGGCCATATTGAGCACATCCGCTTCGGAGGCGTAAATGTTATTGATCTGCGGCTGCGTTAACGCCGGTGGGATCAGGTTTTCTTTGATGGCATCGGTATGAATTCGATAGTTGATTTTGGCCAGATTCCGGCGGATATCCCAGCCGAGCTGTTTGCGCTCGTCTTCCTTCAGCCGCTGGAACTCCTTGATCAGGTACAACTTGAATTCAACCGAGATCCACGAGGCGAATTCGAAGGCGATATCCTTATGCGCGTATGTTCCCCCATACCGGCCGGCTTTCGAGATCAGGCCAATCGCATTCGTCTTTTCAATCCATTGCTTCGGCGTTAATGTAAAACTATTTAGGCCTGCTTGTTGTCTAAACCCGTCGAATTCGACGGGATTAAAATTAGGATTGTTGAGTTGTTCCCAGATTCCCAGGAATTCGATGGTATTCCGATTGCGAATCCAGCCCCTGATCAAATCATCCGTTCTGTCCTGGTTTTTATATCGGGCGATATCGGTGATACAGATGTAGTCCTCTTCGTTAACATTGTAGAAAGAGACGTTGTTCGACAATACTGTGATCTTTTTCACCGTTTCGCTCCTCCCACCGTGACCTCACAGATGGTCATGGTGTCATTGCCGAAGATATCCACGACTTTGACGGCCAATTTGCGGCGGCCGGGCTCGCATTCGTGATAGACGCTGGTCAGTTCTAGCGCACGCTCTTTTTTGGTGCGGAAGGATTGCCATTCATTCTCGAAGATGTAATCGCCGGTCCACACCTCTTCATACTCGGGCATCTCCATCTGGACGTCCTGCTCGAACCCCTCCAGATGCACCGCAGCGAGCTTATCCTTCTTGACCCGGATGATCTCACGCTTGCTCTCGAAGTTGAAATCGATGGCCCAATAATCGATCCAATCCGTCCAGCTCTTGGTGAGCGCTTCGCGGGTGACGATGCCGTGCGCATCCTTGCTGACCTTGACGATCTGGCCCTTTTCGACGACGATCTTGCTGCCCTTATCTTTGAGGGTCTGCTCGGCGTTGGCGACCGAATCTTGCGAGTAGAACACCGAGAAGTCGGTCAATTGGATGGCGACGCTGCTGCCTTTGACCAGCGGTTTGACCTCGATGAAGGCCACGTCGTGGAAGACCACCTGGTTCTTCTCGACGGCGCGCTTATCGAAGACTTCGGCGGGGATGTACTTGGGGGCGATATCGATTCCCTTGGCGCGCGCCTCGTCGAGCACATTGGGGAAGAGCCCCATCTCGAACTCGAAACCGAGGATATCGACGCGGGTGATGTGCTTCTGGCGGCATTCCAGGATGATCTCTTCGACAAACAGGCGCGTCACAGGCAGGTTCACCGGACCGACCGCCACCAGGCGCCCGGCTTTCTTGCCGTGAAACGTGTTGAAGCCTTCTGCCTTCTCGGCGCGATAGGCGCGCAGGATGAGGGCCAGGAAGGCGGCCTCTTTTTCTTCAAGCTGCTTTTGCTGCTCGGCCTCGCGCAGGTTGGGGTTGACGCCGATGTAGTGCTGGCGCTCGTACTTGCCCAGGTTGAGGATCTCAAAGGCGCGGTAGTCCTTGCCCTCGCCTTTGAGCTGGCGCTGGACGCCGATCATGCGCTTGCGGGTGGTGTGGATGGCGAACTTACCCAGGTCGCAGGCGATCCACTTGCGGCCGAGTTTTTCGGCGACGGCGGCAGTTGTGCCGGAGCCGCAGAAGAAGTCGGCGACCAGGTCGCCTTCGTTGGAGGATGCTTGATAAATCCGTTCAAGCAGAGCCTCGGGTTTTTGCGTAGGGTAGTCACATTTCTCAGATGATTTTGGATCAAGCCCTTTCATATCCCAGACAGAATCAACAGGTTGTCCTCGCACCTCGAATACAATATCATCTGGCTCAGGGTCTCGCTTATTTTTTTCTCTCCATTTATTTAAATACCGGATAAATCGACTATCCTGTATTGGCATTCTAGCACCTACTATGCAATTGTCTTCATTTAGGAAAGTATTCCATCTTTTAAAATCGATTGTATCTTCGACATCTGTACCAAACACTTCATGGTATATATGCTCCGAACCTTTACGATATAACAGAAGATTGTCATGCTTTTTTGCGAAATACCCATGTGTTTGACCTTGAAATGTCCGATAATGCCACACAATATCATTTACCAGTTGCTGGCGGCCAAATATCTGATCTAATACAATGCGTAGGTATGCATGAAGACGCCAATCGCAATGGACATAGATGCTGCCATTATCCGACAACAAATCACGCATTAGCGACAGTCGTTCATAGATCATGGCGATGAAGGAATCCGAGCCTTTGCCCCAGGTATCGCGGTAGGCGATCTCTTCCAGGATGTTGGGTTTCTTAGTGAAGGTATCGCCACCGATCTCGATATCCATGCTGAAATCAGCGCCAACATCGAAGGGCGGGTCGATGTAGATCAGCTTGAGGCCGCCCTGCTTTTCGATCTCTTCACGCATGGGGCCGTTCTTGAGAGAGGAGAGGATCAGCTTGTTATCGCCCCAGATGAGCTTGTTGGTCCACCCTTGCAACTGCCGGCCGCGCGCGTCCAGGTTGAAGAAGTCCATCTGCAGGCGCGTGTCTTTTTCGGCGCGGGGCTCGTCGACCTGTTCGATGACCTGGAAGGGCAGCACGATGTTGCTCACCTGGTTGGTTTTGCCGTTCCAGACCAGCTCGACTTCGCGCCTATCTTGAAAGAGCAGGAAGCGGTACTTGTCGGGCAGGGGTTTGTCGGCTTCGATGTAGCGGACGATCTCTTGCTGTTCCTGGGGTGTCAGACGCGGCATGCATGACCTCTTGTTTGGCAGCGATCTACAGGGTGGAAAGTTTTCGGTTTATCTCAGGAGACATGGGTAGCTTACTACCATTATAGATCAATTCTGCAGCGGACAGTTGGAATTTCTGGCTCACGCAGAGGTGCGGGGGATTATTTTCATGCTCGCGCTGAGACGCGGAAGCGCAGAGTTTTTTTATAATGTTTTTCTCTGCGCCTCAGCGTCTCTGCGCGAGAAATAATTATTAATCTCTGAGCGAGAATTCAAGTTCAGGGGAATAGTCACATGAGTATCCCATCGGTTGTCCCATTCTGTTCACCCGACAGCTTCTGCTTCCCCCACCCCCATCTGGACTTGTATTGCCAGTGGTCGTCCAGGACGCGCACCATGCGGCGATACGCCTTGACCTCGAACACCCACATGCCGCCGGGGCCAACCAGGACGAAGTCCACGTCGCCCCATTTCCGGTTTTGCCAGCTCAGGTTGTGGAAAATCGCCCAGGGGCTGCGCAGGATCGCGCGGTTTTGATATATTCATCTAAATATCAGGCGAGCTGCGAGCGAAGTTCCTTTTCCAGAATCAGATTCTGTGATGAGAATCTCTGGGCTCTGGTTAATGGGAAAAATGAGATTTATGGATAGAGATAATCCAGACCATTTATCGGGAAGCCGTACTCAGCCAGAACAAACGACGGCGTTGTATC
>JAQTMA010000174.1 GCA_028714615.1 Anaerolineaceae bacterium
CCAGCCCAACAGGTTCCAATTCTCCACATCCTTCAACATCGGCATGGAGATCAACCGGGTGCGCCCATCCTGGAGCGAGGTTTGGGATAACCAACTGCTGGCCTTGAGTCCGGGAGCACCAGCCTGCACCAGGAAAGATTGCCCGGCCGGCTCCACGTTCTCCGGACCGGCGCGGTTTACTCGTAGTCCCACCGGTGTGCGCTGGCCTGGGTGTAGGAATGCAAACCAAAATGGGTGTAATACACGTTCCCGTCCTCATCCAGGATGGGGAAAGTATAAAACAAATCGGCGCCAGTGGGATTGTTTGTTCACCATTTCACCTGACCGCTCGGATCCAGGGCGTACAGGTTATCACTGGCGCCGTAATAGAGAGGGCCATCCTGAGAAACGGTTGCGATACTAAAGCTACTTCCTTTGGTCAACTGCCATTGGATCGCGCCGGTGCCCGGATCGAGGGCAAACAAATGATCGCCATACGAGACAAAGAGGTTGCCGTCCACCCCGATGCTCATCCCACCCCGGGAGCCGGCGTTGAGCCCTAGCCCCAGGTTGGTCGCCGAGATTTGCGTGGGGGATGAGGTAACCCCATCCAGCATGCTTCGCCCGGTATGAGGTGGGTCGTGCTGGTACATCGGCCAGGCGGTGTTGGCCAGCCCATTTGCACTAGAGATGGATTGCGAATATGCGACCCCCGGCAGGGAGAAATACATCCCCCCCAGCACCCCTGCCAGGAGGCAGGCAGCCAATACGGGTTTTAGCTTCAGCCATGCACCCATATTGCGTCCTTATTTTCGGGTTTGCAACGGATGAGTTCATTATATCGAACAACCAGATTTCATACCAATTCGTACCTGACTTTTCCTATAATAAAACCACCCGGCCAAGTCAATTGCTTGGCCGGGTGGTCTCTGGATGCAATGTGATTATTTGGGCACGACCCAGCGCACTTCCCACTCCCCTTCCACCAGAATGGAGATTTGGTTCACCTGGAAGGTGAGCGGCACGCTCGGCATCTCCTTGAATTCTACCCACGGCCGGAGCAGGGTGAGGTTCCCCTCGGTCAGCACATCACCCGAACCGTAGCGCTGGGTGGCCGGGGGAGTCTCCAGCGGGTACACCATGGCTGTGGCTATACCGCTCTGTCGCTCAAAGAGGAAGGTCAGATTGAATCCGGTTCCATACATCCCGGTATACAGTTGGGCGCCGGTCAGGTGCAGGGGATGCCCGGCTACATGGAGGGTTTGATCGAGCGCCCAGGACTGCCCAATCTGGGGATCCGGCCCCGGATCAAAGGTGAATTGTGAGGCCGGCTCGGGATCAACCATTTGGATGAGTTCAATCGGTCCCTGCAAGTGTAGGGTATAGTTTTCCCCGGGTGCAAGGGCTTTCACCTCGCCAGTGACCATCCCGCTTTGGCCTGGAGTGCCTTTCGGTTGGACCAGCCAGGGGACCGAATTGCCCGCCGCATCCATCAGCAGCAGCCGATCTTTCCAGGTCCAAACCAGATGACCCAACTCGGGGGCAACGTTCAAGCGCACTTTCAGGGCGGTTAGACCTTCCATTTGGGCGATGCTTTCGACGGTGAGCGAGAACCCGGCTGATTCCACTCCAGTGACGGAGGCAGGCGTGGCCGCTACCAGGCGGCTGCTCTCGCTCCCCGGTTTGAGCTGCAAGTGGAGCGACCAATCCTCGGGAGCCTTGCCGGGGGGAATGCCCGGGATTTGCGCAAAGGACAGAATCACCTCGCTGGTACTAAGGGGCAAAGGCGCGTAGGTCATTTCGGCGGTCATCCAAGGATTATCGAAATACCGAAACGAGCCACCCTTCAGGTCAATCAGCGTGCCATCCAGGAGGGTCAGGCGTTTCGGCCCGGTAGGTTCCTCAGGACCATTTTCAATGATCTTGCGTAAGTTGCGGATTCCTTCAATGTGCAGCTTGATCCGGGTGGATTGGGTGTCGGCCACTACTTCGTCAACCGTCACCGTCACCCCGTCGCGAGTGAGGCTCACCGGTTCAGCCAGCACGCAGGAGGTCTCGCTGTCCTGGACAAAGCCAGCCCCAGGAATGTACCCAATCAGTCCTTGCACTGCCGCCAGTACGCGCTGCGGACCAACCGCGGTGATGCCAGCCGCTAGAAACATGAAAATCCCAATAAATATAACAACCCAACGACGTGTGCGTGCAAGCTTAGACAAGTTTGACCAGAAATCCCTCACTGAAAATCCGTGTGTATTGATGGTCTTTGATCTGGATGCAGATTGCAGGATAAGCTGGTTCTCCAATTGGTCCAGGAAAGTGTGATCTGGTTGCGGGAACAACCGCTCGAGCGCTTTTTCCAAGTCCTGTATAGACGGTTCGTTACTCATCTTGCACCTTCCAACGATCTTTCAACTTTCCTAACAGGCGCGTGATCGCCATGCCGATTGCTGCCTCGCTGCGGCCCAGAAATTTACCGATCTGCCCATAGCTCAACCTGGCAGCAAATCTCAGCCGGATCAGCTCCTGGCTGTCCGCATCCAACTGGCGGTAAAGCGTTTCCAGTCGGTGCAAACTTTCCGATTGGATCACCTCGTCCAACGGATCCGGGAGAGCAGACGGCTGCTCGCCGGTGGCATCCAGGGGAATGGTGTCCCTTCTGCGGCGCTGATGGTCGATCGCCCGCCGGTGAACGATGGTAAATAACCAGGCAGGAAAATTACCCTGCTGTTGGTAACGGGGCAAGGATTGCATGACCTCAATGAACACCTGAGTAGTCACATCCTGGGCGTCTTCTACGTTCCACAGTCGTCCGTACAGGTAGCCATAGACCCGCACTGCATACCGGCGGTAAAGAATGGCGAACCGGGCGGGCTCATGGCGTATCTCCTGGATCAACACGTCATCCTCTGCGGCTTCACCTGGGTCGTCCAACAAGTTTGAAAGAGTAGCTTCTAGCATCCGTGTCCTTGCTCGATTCGCTATCATTGCGCCGGAACCGGTTGATCACCAATCTTTCCATGGTTGAGAGTCAAGTTACGATGGGCAATCTTTGATATTTCTGGATTGTGCGTGACCAACAGTATTGTAATTCCTTGCTCCCGGTTGAACTTCTCCAATAATTCCACGATTCCTTTCCCCGTCTCAGGATCGAGGCTACCTGTTGGTTCATCTGCAAGGATAATTTTTGGCTGATTAATCAAGGCTCGGGCAATTGCCACCCGTTGTTGTTCTCCACCCGAAAGGTAATTGGGGAATTTGGACGTGTATTCGCTCAAACCTACCCAATCGATAATGTTGCTAGCCCGATTTTCCAAGTCGAAGGGTAATTTCCGCCGGTAGGGTTGTAAAGGGATCATAACATTTTCCAGAATGGTCAACTGAGGAATGAGGTAAAACAGTTGGAATACAAATCCCACTTTCATTCTGCGGAAGTCAGCCTTTTCCTGGCTATTCAATTTATTAATATCGATTCCATCGATGATCACCCGGCCGCTCGTTGGATGATCGAGTGCTCCCAAGATGTTCAACAAAGTTGTTTTCCCTGATCCTGAGCGCCCGTTGATCGCCACCAGCTCCCCTGGGGCAATATGCAAATTCACCCCATCGAGGACAGCCGCTTTCGAATGGTTATTGTAAATCTTAGTGATTTCTTCAGTACAAATCATCATGGCTCCGATGTTTATTTTGAATTCAGGATATCAATTGGATCAAAATGGGTTGCCTGATAAGCGGGATAGATTGAAGCCAAACTCCCAACCAGGACTGGCAAAACCAGGCCAAGGATCAAAAGGAGCACAAGGGATTGGGGAAGAGAAGAATAGAATCCTCTGAAAATTCCCAATCCCAGAATTGTTCCCGTAACGCCACTGATCAGAGAAAGTGTCAGGCCTTCATTCATGAAATGATTAAATACAGCCTTATTCTGCCAGCCAACTGCTTTCAATAATCCGATCTCGGAACGACGTTCAATAAGCCGGGTAAGCAGGGATTCCATGATACAAAATCCACTGATCAATAAACCGATCGCTAATAAGACGTAATGGTAGGGTTGGAATTGAATGGAAATTAATTCTCCCAGGAGGCTTCCAACCATCAGACCCTTCAATTGATAGGAGATCGCCACAACCAAAATGAAAGATCCCATTGACATACTCATTGCCAGCCACGCGGGGATCAGGCGTTTCAAATTCCAAAAACGGCGAGCAATCATGGATTCGGGTGCTTTTGTAAAGAGATCATCTCCGCTAATCGCATCGATGGGTGTCTCAACCACCGCGCGCCAGGCGGTATAGGCTGTTCCGGCGATGAACACAACCATTATGATCGGTACGGCTAATAAAACCTGAACGGTTGAATATTCTGCCAGGCCAGTAACAATAAAAACTCCAGATAGCAGAAAGGATACCATGATCGCGAACCCCGACATGACCGCTGTATCTTTCAGCAAGGAAACGAAGATGTTGGATGGTCTCCAACCGACAGCCCCAAAAATACCAATCTCTTTCCGTTTATTCAAGATCGTAAAGGTTGCATTGCTGACAACATACATACAACACGAAATCAATAGAGAGGCAAAAAAAAACAAATCCGCCTGATTAACTCCCCGGTGAATGGTGATACCGACTAACTGGCGGATCCAATGTTCTTCCACATATCCATATCCAGGCAAATTTTGGATACCAGGAAGATGAACTAAAACTGGTTGAGGGGATGAGCCTAAGGTAATATCCACCTGCAACCCGGTACGGTTTTTAATTTCTGCAGCCATATTTTCAATCTTTTCTTGGGATTGCTCGTTAACCTTCTCAACTCCGCTTACGCGGATGCGGATTGCGCTGATAAAATCGTCACGTTGTGCCAGGAACCGAGCACTCTCTAACGTTGTAAAAGCTGAAGGGGGATCCGAAAGGTACCCTAATGGATTGTTGGTTGGACGGAGGGTTATCGGTTCCTGCGCAACCTTCTGCTCATCAAACCTAAGAATGGCCGATGGAGGAGTATAACTTTCCATCGGGACTTCATTGAGTGGGTTTGAAGGTAAACCTCCAAGAGTAAATGAACCTACTGGGATTAGCATTACCCCGTAGTTTGATCCGGAGAATTCTCCATCTCCTTTATATCCCATTGGTTGAGTGGATTCCTTGCGAAAGCTGACCTCCATGGGGTTCAATGGGCTGGATGGGATCGGACTTCGCTCACTGATTCCAATCGGTTGAGCTTCTAGAGACAACGGAAACCCAGGTTGTTCATCGCCAATAGCATACGTCACTGGGTTGGGGAGCACATAGGTTGTGAATAATCCGTCTAATCCTCCAATGGCGCTGTTGTTTTTTATGGAGCGCTCAACCGCTGAGGGGAACGAATCTAATAATGAAAAGAAGCTCTCATTCTGTAATACTCGTTCTTCTAAGCCATTCAGGTAATCCAGACCCCCATTCTGTAATTTCTCGGGCAGATTATCCTCAAGTGGAACGGTCAAGCCATAGGTAACATCTTCGATTTTGAGATCCCGATATGTGTTTCGATTGGATAAGATGGGGATTGACCAAGAAATTGTGTTCTTGAATTTTGGAAAATCATCCTTGTTTAGATAACGCCCCATCGTTGTGGCGTTCTCTAGCCCGACGAGAGCTTGTTCTTGCGCTGGGTCTATTCCGGCGAGGAGCATGTACAGATCGATGCGGTCATTATAACTGTGACCGGATGGCTTTCCGTCTTTTGATACGCTGAGTTCCTTCCCTAATAGACGGACTTGCGTTGGGGAGATATCCCTGATACTGAAGTTAAGCATATTATCAATCGTGTATGTTTCTCCATCCGGTGTAATTAATACGCCACCTTCCCCACGCTTCGGATCGATCCCAAAAGAGTCTCTTCGATCATTTATGGTATATAGGGTATCTTGAGCTTTGAACTCACGCAGGCCATCGTTGATTGCTACCGTGCGTACATCTTTATAAATAGCCCAAGGAGCAGTGGGTTGGTCCATAACCTCTGGTGTGCTAGTTATAAATCCTAACGGAAAATATCCAACCATGGCTATCGGAGCGGCTACTTCGATTCCAGGAATAGATTGGATCGATTGATACTGTTCCAGGGTAATTCCACCGTTTTGCCCACTCAGGAAGTTCGGTTCAATCAATCGCTTGCCTGTAAAGTCCAAGAAAGGATCACTTTTGGCAGGACGGACAAGAATATCGTAAGATGTCCTCCAATTTTTATCAACGTTTTCATCGACGGTCGCTTTGGTAATGGATGAGAGATTAACGAATATAGTGATCCCAAGGCTGATCAGTAATATGCTAATTATCTGAATACTTATATTTATATTCAACCTGGTTTTCATATCGGGTTACGGTTCCAATCTGCTAATTCGTCTGGTTTCTGATGAAGGGATGGCTCCTTATCGAAATCGTTCAGCCATGCCTTCTCAATTTAGGCTGGAAAAACGGTTATCGTCATTCAGCAGATGTTATGGCAATATTGGAAATACCACTTATCCGAATATTGGCCAGTGCATCGATCATAGCAGGTGTAATGGAAATACACCCCATGTTTATAGGTCGGGTCGTTCGTGCAATGACTATCATTACAGTCAGACCGAAAACCTAAATAAGTACATGATTCGCATTCGATGTCTGGGCTCATTGGAGCTGCGATTGCGGGTTGATACGTAAATATTGCGATAGCTAAGGCAAGAGATGCACAGACCATGGCAAGTAGTAATCCCTGGGTTATTTTCTCGTTCAAGATCAATCTTTTCATATAGCCCTCCCTGGTAAACGTAAGCATAGATTGATTGGACAAGAGCAATTTAGGCGCGTTATTGAGTATCTGATAAGTTCACCTCCATGATAAAGAGAATGGATCTCAATTCAGTACATCTGAGATTGTTGATTCGATTTGGCTTAGGTCATTCGAAAAACCTGCAAAATTGATTACTTTCTCTTTTGATACAAGATATAGATATGGAGTACCGGGAATCTTATAAGATTGTTCTGTCTTCTCATCACTTTGTAAGATTTGAAAATCAAACCCTTGCTTATTAGCCATCATGCTGCTATCTTCTATTGATCCCCTTGAAATCATGACGATTTTTTGGTTCGGGTAATTTTTATGGAATTGATTGAGCACGGGCCAAAATTCCTGACAGGCTGAACATGATGTAGATGAAAATACAAGCAGTAGATCATTCTGTGTAAGGTTACCTTCTAGCAGGGTATCCAATGAAATACTCTTGTCGGTTAAATCCCTTAATATGAATGATGGTGCGGTTATACCTTCTTCCAACCCCTTTGGGATTTGGAACGGTGCCAGAACTTCAATAACCTGACTTTGAAGCTGATTCATGCGGTAGAAAAGACCTAGGTTCGCAAGTAACAAAGTAACCATAATGCCAAGAATCAAACCTCCATTCGTAAACTCCTTCCCATTTGACATATTAAGGACTCCTGTTGTGAAAAATTGATTGATGCTGCTTGATTTAGTTGTTTTTGGGGTAATTTTATTTTCAGCCTTCTATATAGTTAATCGAGGTTATTGAAAAAATCTAACAAATATTGGGAGCTTCGCTCGTTCTTGTGCGAGATGGATCAGGGAGTAAGCGGGAGGTCAGAGATTCGTCAGGTCATTCGAGCAGCACTCGGTTGGCTTCGGTCCGAACAACGAGAGGTAGTCATGATGCGCTACTTCCTCGACATCAACGAAGACGAAATGTCGATCAGGCTCACCGGAGCAGCCGGCACACGGGAGGTCTCGCTGTCCTGGACAAAGCCGACGCCGGGGATGTAGCCCATCAGTCCCCGCACCGCCGCCAGCACCCGCTCCGGACCAACCGCGGTGATTATCACCGCGATGGCCAGGAGCAAACCGGCCCCCGCTAGCACAAGGGTGCGCCGGACCACCCCCAACCGGGGGATTGGATAGGGTTGGCGTGCGGATCGAGAGGTTCCCGCAACCGCCCCTCCGGGCGGTCCAGCACCCGGGGGGCGATACTTTTATAGTCCAACTCAGAGGCGTAGCGCAGCCGCTTCGCGATAGCTCAGCCCCAGGCAGTCGACCAGGATGACCACCAGGCGGCAGAACGGGGGCAACCCGCGCAGCCGGCGAGCTACCTCTTCTTCTGCATTGGCTGGAATCGCCCGAGGGCGCTCAGGCCGCTCCGGTTGCAGCGAGATCTGCAACAAGCGCGCCGCCACCCTGTGCAGCAGCGCTTCTCGAAAAGCAGCGCCAGCGCACCCGCGCGGAAAACCCGCCAGATCCAGGATGGCCTTCTCGACCACCTGGTCGGCCAGGCCGTCATCGGCGAGAAAGCGCCAGGCCAGCGTATAGGCCAGGTCCTGGGACTGGAGCACCAGCTCGTTGAAGGTGATCAGATCCATATACTATATATCGCGGCTGCAGCGAAAAAGTGACAAACTCGTTGGAGGATAAATTTCTACGGGGTCCAACCCAACAGGTTCCAATTCTCCACATCCTTCATCATCGGCATGGAGATCAACCGGGTGCGCCCATCCTGGAGCGAGGTTTGGGATAACCAACTGCTGGCCTTGAGTCCGGGATTGCCCGCCTGGACCAGGAAAGATTTCCCATCCGGCGACCAGAACGGCCCGTTGGCAGGGCTGACCGAAGCATTCTTGCGGATCTCAGACCCATCCGGGCGAATCATGTTGATGGAGCTGATCGCTCCTTCCATTGATC
>JAQTMA010000175.1 GCA_028714615.1 Anaerolineaceae bacterium
ATCTGTTCTGCCCGCGCCTGGGCAGCGTTGACGATAGCATCTCTTTCAACGAATTGGTCACTTTTTTCACGGGCAAGCGAGAGCGTCCGATTGGATTCTTCCTGAGCCTGGGCTAACAGGCGGTCACGCTGGTTGAGGATTTGTTGGGCTTTCTTCACCTCTTCCGGAATGGACACGCGCATTTGATCGATCAGATCGAGCATCCGGTCTTCATCCACAATTACGCTGTGGGTTAGCCAGATCGGACGACTCTCATTAAATAGTTCTTCCAGACGGTCGACCAGGTGTTGAATGTCCATCGTGTCCTCCGATTAATCCGATTGCCGTGCGGGGATTCTATCCAAATGGAAGTTTAGCCCGATTTTTCGAATCCGTCAAATTAATCCCGCAGGGAAGTCGGCTGAACGATGGTTTGGCCATCGCCGAGCTCTTCAAACCGGGCTTGCAATGCAGTAAACACGTGCCGTGGAACCATGCTGCTGACATCCCCACCTAACGAGGCGATTTCTCGGACAGTCGTTGACGACAAAAACGTGTGCTCTTCATTGGTGATGAGGGCAACCACCTCAATGGTGGCATCCAGTCGCTGGTTGGCCAAAGCCATACGGAACTCGTGCTCAAAATCAGAAAACACGCGTAGCCCCCGGACGATGACCTGGGCATCGATCTTTCTGCAGAAATGCACAGTTAACCCGCTATACCCTACCACACGGATCTTCGGGTCATGGGTGAAGGTCTCGCGTACCAGGTAGAGGCGATCTTCCGGGGGAAATAGAAGATTCTTTAGCGGCCGGTCATATACGGCGACAACCACTTCGTCGAAGAGGCGTGCTGCTCGCCTGGCGATATCAATATGTCCATAGTGGATTGGATCAAACGTACCAGGAAATACGGCTCTAACCATGGTTAACTAATATCTCCTTTGACCTCACCCCAGAAGCGGCGCAAGGTCGTGGCAAGCGGTTGATGGACGGGATCTGTAAGTTCAGGATCGATACTGAATAATTCCTGGGCTTGATCGCGAGCTTTTTCGATCAAATGAACATCCGTGAGGCTAGCCATCTGTAATCCGGAATACCCCGATTGGCGCGTCCCTAAGAATTCACCAGGACCGCGCTGCTGGAGATCTCGTTCGGCCAAGACAAAGCCATCGTTCGTTTCTGTCATCGCAGTGAGGCGTTCATTTTCTGCAGAGTCTTCAGTTTCCGGGATGAGCAAGCAGTAGGATTTCGCATCTCCACGGCCAACCCTGCCCCGGAACTGGTGCAGTTGAGCCAATCCAAAGCGGTTGGCTCCCTCAATCACCATGACCGTCGCATTCGGGATGTCCACACCAACCTCGATCACTGAGGTCGATACCAGTACCTGATACTCATTATCGCGGAACCGTCGCATGACTGTTTCTTTTTCTTCTGGCTTCATGCGACCGTGGAGAAGGCCTATCTTCTGTTTTGGAAAAACCTCTTTCTGAAGACGCGCCTGTTCTTCTACAGCCGCCTTGCTCTCATCGTTTCCGTTCTGTTCTACGAGCGGATATATGACAAATGCCTGACTCCCTTGCGCGATCTGTGATTTGATCAAAGAGTATGCCCGTTCGCGTTCTCGAGGGAAAATAATGTGTGTGTCGATGATCTGTCGTCCAGCAGGTAATTCATCCATGATGGAGAGATCCAGGTCACCATAGATCGTCAAAGCTAAGGAGCGTGGGATCGGGGTGGCTGTCATTACGAGCAAGTGTGGATTGCTGCCTTTCGAACGGAGGGCGGCGCGTTGTTCGACCCCAAAGCGGTGTTGCTCGTCCACGACCACCATTTGTAAATCATTAAAGATAACCGGTTCTTCAATCAAGGAATGCGTACCGATGACCACTTTGATGTTTCCATCGGCCAAACCCTGGCGGATTTCGGCTTTCTCCGTTTCGGGAGTATCTCCGATCAACAAGCGGATTTGCTCGGGTTGTAGTCCATTGACGTCTGATAATTCTGGGGTTTTGCACAGTAACTGGGTAAGAATCCGATAATGCTGGTCTGCCAGGATGCTGGTCGGGGCCATGATGGCTGCTTGGGAGGACTGGTTTGTGACTATCGCCATACCAAGTGCAGATACGACGGTTTTACCCGAGCCGACGTCTCCCTGTAATAGGCGGTTCATAGGATGTCCGGAAGCCAGGTCCAGGCGAATTTCTTGTAAAGCTCGTTGCTGGCATTCGGTCAATTGAAATGGGAGATTAGCTACCTGCTCGACGATCCAATTGTCGCTGACCTCAAAAATACGAGCTGTAGCCTCACGCCAGGTTCTTTTCTGACGGAAGACGCCCAACTGCAGGAAGAAGACTTCATCGAATGCCAGTCGCTCACGCGCAGCGTGCAATTGGTCCATGGAATCTGGGAAATGTACTTGTTGAAGGGCTGTACTTAGATCGAGCAATCCGGCAGAGGCGCGCGTCGATTCCGGCAGGTAGTCAGGAATACGGGGAGCCCAATACCGGACGGTTTGATGGATAATGCGGCGTAACCATCGTTGAGTAATGTGAGAGGTGAGCGGATAGATTGGGACGATGCGATTGGTGTGCAGTTGCTCTTGATCCACCGGGTCCCAATCCGGATTATTCATAACCAGGCGGCCCAGATATTGATCGATTTTCCCGGAGACGGAGATCATCATACCCGGTTGCAATCGGGTCGCGATCCAAGGCTGGTTGAACCAGGTTAAACGCAACGATCCGGTTGTATCCGAGATGACGACCTCTGTGATACTGGAAGCACCTCCACGGATGTGGCGGATCTCTTTGGTCTGGACTGCGCCGATAACGGTGACTTCCTCCCCATACCACAGTCGAATAATCGGTTTTAGCTGGCTATAATCATCGTACCGCCGTGGGAAATCATAAAGGATGTCTTTGAGCGTTTGCAAACCCAATGAGGCTAAGGTGGTTGCATGCTTAGGACCGATCCCTGGTAGGACGGTCAATGGGGCATTTAAACCAAGGTGAGGCATCTCGCCATCGGGTTCGATCACTTTTTTGAGGTTACGAGCAGGGGTAGGGGATCGATTAACAAGAGGTGGTGTCGTTGAGGGATTAGTGTCCGGTGGAGCCATCTCCTTCTCCGCCGGGTGCAGCTTATGAAGTTGAGGATGCAGGATATTATGCCCCGCGGCTGTCATTTGAGTACGAATGCCACCGGGCTCAAGCGGCTTCCCACTTTGCAAGGCACGCCATAATGCCTTTAAAGATGTCGCGCGTCCGGCTTGATCCAGGTCAGGATAGCTCTTCAAGCACCTGGATACAGATTGAATGATGGGATTGGGAATGTTTTCCGCACGGGCTTCTGCCTCCCAGGGAAGTAATATTTTATCTAACCCTCCCACAACCGCACGGTTATCATAACCTCGTTCAGCTTCCAGCTTGAAATACTTGTGCAATTTTTCTAACGATGGCTGCATGGAGATATTTTACCGCAAACCGCGATCACACTGAGACGGCAATAAAACCAACGCCATTCGACCCAACGTGCGTTCCAATCACGGTTGTGACTGGTCCGACGATGGGAACCGCATTGGAGGGAAGTTTTATTGCAGCCAGGATGGTTTGAATTTCTTGCGAATCGGTTAGTTGAGTATAGACAACCGCCAGGTTTTCCAGAGGGCCTACCTTCCCAAGGTGTTTAATCAGGCTGTCTAATCCCTTTTGCCGAGTGCGAAACAATCCCAACCGGTATACCTGGCCTAATTTCACTTCAATCAAGACTTTTAAATCCAAGACATTAGCCAGGGCAGCCGATGCCCAGTTCACTCGCCCACTCCGGCGCACATATTCGAGGGTATCCAGTAAGGCGATAAACTTCACCCGCTGGCTGATGCACCGGAGTAGTTTGATGATTTCTTCGACCGGTATACCTTTGGCGGCTGCTTCAGCCGCTGCGATCACTTGAAAACCAAGCCCCAGGGTTACCTGTCCGCTATCGATCACCTGCACCCGAGTTTGAAATGCCTCCGCAGCCGCACAAGCAATGTTGTGCATGCTCGAAAATGCACTGGAAACGTGGATTGACAAAATTTGAGAAACCCCTTGTTGAAACAGTTTCGTGTAGATTTCCTGGAAGACAGCCATCGACGGGGCGGAAGTGGTTGGCGGCTGCTGGAATGTAGGAAGCTGACCGTAGAAATCATCACGAGACATCCCAACCCCGTCCAGATAAGTTCGGCCGGCGATCATTAACAAGGCAGGGACCACCTGGATGTTATATTTCTGAATGATTTCTGTTGGCAAATCCGCAGTACTATCCGTAACGACTGCTAAGCTCATATTTCCTTCTCTTCGGGGTTTTCAATTGCAAATACCGCTATAGTGCGGGGACCCATCAGAACTGCCAGAGGTAGACTAATGACGTGTTCGCTAAAGGGGGTTTTCGGGTAAACTGCTGCCGCATGCTCCCGCAGGGTACGGGCTTCATGGATCAATGGGGGAACAGATTGGATAAAGGAGATTTGGTAAAGATGGCTAAACTCATCGACAAATTCCTGCAAGAAATCCATCAATTGGCGGTAATTTCGTGCTTTTTCGATCGAGGTTAAGCGGCCATCCTCCAAGGTATAGATTGGAAGCAGGTTGAGCATTTCCCCTGCGATAGCCTGGGCAGCACCGATGAACCCAGAGCAGTTCAAATAGGTGAGGCCAGGGATGCAGAATACCGAGTAGATATGCGGGATCTGCCCACGCAGTACGCGTTCGATCTCGGTGGAGGCTATTCCTTCCGAAGCAGCTTCAGCCGCTGTTTGTACGAGCATTCCCAAACCGACGGAAGTGGTTTGGGAGTCGATCACTTGCACGGCGACACGGCCACGGACAGCCTCGGCAGCTTCTATTGCATGTTCGAACGTTGGACCGAGCTGCGATGAATGCAATACCGCCACGATTTCATTATAATCCTGGCCGAGCTGAAGAAATTCCTTGCGAAAATCTTCTACTGAAGGAGGAATCACCTCGGGTGCTGGCACATTTTGGACAGAACCAGGCAAACTGGCGACTTTAAAATCTTTAATGTCTGAATACAGCACATTGTTATATCTTACGGATAACGGAATGGTGTTAATCAGTTCGCGTCCGGGAAAAACCGGTTTGCAAAACTGGGCGGTATTATCCGTTAAAACGCAGACAGAGCTCATAGTTTACTCGACGGAGAGAATCAGTTGGTAATGCGGCTGTCCGCCTTCGTGGACCTCGATCTCTTGACTGGCATACTCCTGGCGGATCCGGTCAACCAGCAATTTTACCTCAAGTGGCGTGATATTCTTTCCGTAGAACAAGGTAATCCGTTCATGCTCGGATGTGCCGGCTTTTTCAAGCAGATTCAAGGTAGCGCTCTCAACCGATGAAGCGGAACATACTAATTTACCATTCATGAGCCCGATGACCTGGCCTTGCTCAACATCCACCCCATTCATCTCGACCGTCCGAGTCGCCGTGGTAATCTCCCCGGAGATGACTTCATGCAATGCCTCTGTCATTTCATTGACCACATCATCCAGAGGCCCATCCGGAGCCAGGCGCAGCATCGCAGAAAGGCCTTGTGGAACACTATTGCTTGGGATAACCACTACCTTCTTAGTAGAAATGCCAATAGTAGCCTGGGCCGCCAGCACAATATTTTTATTATTAGGTAGGATGATCACTTGATCGGTCGGAAGATTCTCGATGGCTGCCAGGATTTCTTCGGTACTCGGATTCATGGTTTGTCCGCCTTCAACAATGGCAGCGACCCCCAAACTGGCAAAAATGCGAGAGATTCCTGGCCCGGGAGATACAGCGACCACGCCGATCTGACCTGGTTCGACAGGGGACATCGGGAATGACTTCGCGGCGCTTTCTTCGGTTGCCTGCATCTGCGCCTTCAAGTTTTCGATGCTGGTCTTGGTAACCGTACCCAGACTCATAACATAGTCGATGGGGTCATAGCGTTTGTCTTCTGGGACATGGATGTGCATGCGGTACATACCATCCCCTTCACCGAGCTGAATGGAGGTTCCCATTTCTGTCAGGTCTGCATAGAAATGTTCCATGTTCAAGGGGGATTTCGGTTTGAAATCGATGACAATTTCGAAATCCTGGCCAGGCTCGATCGATTCGAGGGTGTTTTCTAGGTCCATGGTAGCCAAAGGTTGGATTGTGGTAAGAGGCGCATCGAGCGGCAAAGATTTGATCAACCGCAACATTCCCTCGAGGATGAAAAACAAGCCCTTGCCCCCCGAATCAACTACCCCGGCTGTTTTTAAAATCGGTAATAAATCCGGCGTTCGCTTGACGGACTCGTCGGCAGCGTCTACCACTGCCTGAAGGATGATCCCCAGGTCGTCTTCTTGCTTAGCTGCCTGTTCACCAGCCTGGGCAACATCTTTTGCTACTGTCAGGATGGTACCTTCGACTGGCCGGACGACGCCTTTGTAAGCTGTATTGCGGGCTTCAGCCAAAGCTCGCACCATGATGGATGCGTCCATTACATCCAGGTTATCCAATGAACGTGCGAAGCCACGCCACAATTGTGAGAGGATCACACCGGAATTTCCCCGCGCGCCTAAGAGGGCTCCTTGGGCAATCCCATGAGCCATTTTGCCAACATTCCACTCCCCCGAATTTGCAATTTCATTGAAGGCTGCTTGCATTGTCAATACCATGTTCGTGCCGGTATCCCCATCCGGGACAGGGAAAACATTCAACATATTGACAGTCTGTTGGTTTGTCTTCAACCAGGTCAGGCCGGCTTCAACCAGTATTTTCAACCTCTGGCCATCAACCGGGGCGCAACGGACCTGGCCTGGTTCACCCGAGCCAGGGGATTTCGATAGGGTTACACTCATAATTCTCCTGTGCAATCGATAAGTGAGTGGGTTGGGTCTGGTGGGGCCATCTAGTCAATCCGGGTTGCTAATACGAAGGCCACGAATATGCACATTGATCTCATCTACGGGCATACTCATTGCTTTCTCGACCTGGTATCGAACGCTTTCTGCAACGCTGGCTGCCACAGATTTAATCCGGGTGCCATACTCTACCACAACGTAGAGATTGATGATAAGTGCATCCCTGGAATATTGGATTTCCACACCCAGGGTTGGATCTTTAACCAGAGCGTTGGTCAATCCCTCGGCAAAATTCTTCGCAGCTAAACCCACCACGCCATACGAAGAAACCGCTGCCTGGTAGGCAATTGAAGCTATGGCGCGGTGAGAAACAAATATGGTTCCGAGTGGGTTGATCCCATCATTCAAGGTCATGTTCGGCCCCTTTTCATAGATATAACCATCCCGATTGCGAGAAGTTGCGAAATGTGGTAAAATCTCAGTTTGTTGTTCGGACAGAGAAAACTGGTTTCTTGTGCAGGATCATTGTCGTGAAAGGACTTGAATAATATGGCTAAATGTGAGAATTGCGGTAAAACGACCACTTTCGGCCACAACCGCAGCTTTTCCTTGCGCGCTACAAACCGGGCATTCCACCCGAACCTCCAACGGGTGAGCGTGTTCGTTAACGGACGCAAGATCCGCAAGGTTCTGTGCGCCAAGTGCATTCGTACTTTGGTAAAGACTGCGTAGTTTTATTCAGTTTTTACGACAAAGGTCGCGGCGCAAGCCGTGATTTTTGTTTTAAATGTGTACAGCATCTCGGAGGGCATGGATTCCTGCTGCGATGCCCTGCGAATGTTTAAAAATTGAAGTTCCAGCAACGAACGCACGGGCGCCAGCTGCGTATGCAGTCGATATCGTATCCGCTGCGATACCGCCATCCACTTCAAGCCAGGTGGGAGAGCTAATCTTGTCTAAAGCTCTACGAATTTCCCGGATTTTCACGGTGACTGGCTCTAGATATTCTTGACCTCCGAAGCCTGGCGACACCGTCATCACCAGCACCAGATCCACTAAATGGAGAATAGCCTCCAGACTAGAAGCTGGTGTACCTGGGTTAAGGCTTACCCCGGGCAGGCAGCCCAGTTCACGGATGCATTGTAACGTCCTATACAAATGGGGGCAGGTTTCGACATGTACGGTCATGCGACTTGCACCGGCTCGGGCGAACGCTTCCAGATGACGTTCTGGCTGCTCTATCATGAGGTGGACATCCAAGGGGAGCTCGGTCGCTGCCCGGCAGGCCTGGGTAATGACAGGACCCATGCTGATATTAGGGACGAAATGCCCATCCATGACGTCCACGTGAATCCAGCTTGCCCCTGCTGCCTGGGCTTCG
Organism: Anaerolineaceae bacterium; assembly: GCA_028714615.1. The sequence goes on from JAQTMA010000175.1 coordinate 8,240, forward strand.
TGGATTTGCTCTCCCAAACGGGTGAAATCGGCTGAAAGGATAGATGGGGCGATCACGATGTTCATCAGGATCTCTTAATGCAAAGTCGGATTGAAGGCGAACCATATGTACAACCAAAACGGGATCAAGCCGCCGACTGCGAGAAAGGTCAATAATGCCAGTCCGACCGTTAGCCAGTCGATGTTGTAAGGATTCTCAGGATTGGTAACGGTATCAGCCAGTCCTTGCGAAGGTACGATCTTCCTTAGCGGAATGGTACCGGCCTGACCGGTATGGTCAGATGTTTGAATATGTGGCTGTTGCTGGTATAAATTATGGAGAACACGGCCTAATTGATCGGCATTACGATAACGGTTGGCGGGTTCCTTTGATAGAACCTTTAAGATGAGCTGCTCCAGTGCCGGAGGAATCTCAGGATTGAGCC
>JAQTMA010000176.1:0-4791 GCA_028714615.1 Anaerolineaceae bacterium
GTAGACGTCGGCGCACGACTGCAGCGCATCCGGTTGGAGCGACCCCAGCCCTTGGTGCAGATAGACGTACTTCAAATGCGCGTCGACCATCAAGTTCCAAAACTGGGCTGAGCAAGAAGTCAAGTCCCCGGCGCGATCCGCCCAATCCCGCACCTGGCTGACGTAATCTTTGATCCCCCAATCGTAGATGACAGGCGGTAGTTCCGTCTGGCGCCCGGTAAGCGGCAACAGCCACCACCCCCCGTCCACACCCCGCCGGGAGACGCCCTGCCAGGGAACCGTATTGATGAAAAAGCGAGCATCTTGAGGCGTGTTGGCCTGTACCCATTGGATGGCGGCCAGGTCTTCCCGGTCGACCAGGATAGTCGATGGGTTGAGGATGTCGCGGGTCTCGAGCACACCCCACACGCATAGGCTGAGCACCACCAGCGTGGCCAGTGGCCAGGCCCAACGCTGTTGGAATACGTGAGCAGTGGCCTCCCCGGCTGAGAACAATAAGTCGGCTGCCAGCAGGCAGGCAGGGAGAAACAGGATGATCACCATGTGGTCGGGGCGGAATGGTCCCAGGCGCAAACCCCAGGGCAGGGAGAGGGAGAGGAGAATCAAGCCCCAAATGGCGATCAATCGCCCGGCGGAGCGGCGCAGTGCGAACAAGGCGCCCAGGCCTCCCAGAATGAGCAGGAAATGGTTGCGCCAGGGTCCGGCCAGGTAGATCAAGTAGCTGCCGTACCCGGAGAAGTACAACTGGTCCGGCGCAGCGGGGTCCAGCACCGCGTCCACGTGGAAGGAGCCGGCGGAATACTGCCAGACGCGCAGCATCCAGGGCAAGGCCAGCAGCACCCCGAGAGCGACCCCGGAGACCAGTCGCACCCAGGCGATGCGCTGCCAGGCGCGCGCCCTCCAGTCAAGCCACAGGCGCTGCACACCCAATACCAGCAGAAAGATGCCCAGCAGCTCAGCGGCCAGGTAATGGCTGACGAATAGCCCACCGGTGAGGATGGCCAGGCGAGCGGCCGGTTCCCAACGGCGCTCCGTCTGCCGCGCGACCTGCACTGCAGCGCTCATGGCCAGCGGCAGCACCACCAATCCCGTGATGAGCGTATAGCGCCCCCAGGTGAGGTAATAAGCGGGCATATGAAAGGCCAGCGTCACCAGCAGCGCCGCCGCGCCGGCCCGTTTCCAATCCCGCCAGATCTGCATCCCCAGCGCATAAATGGATAAGCCAATGAGAGCGTTGAGCACCTGGCCGTAGACCAGCACCGCCGCAGCCGGAGCCAGGCGCGACCAAAAGGACAGGTCGGCAGCCACGATGTGGAACCCGTAATGATAGTAGAAAGGGACTGGCAGGTAGGGGGTCAAGTCGGCGGGTAGGCCGCCCCTCTCCAGGATCGTTTGGACGATGAGCACGTGGTGCACCGAATCGACCCAGGCAGGCAGTACCAGGGTGCGCGCCTGATAAAGCCGCCAAAGTATCCATGCGACGAGGGCCAGCAAAGTGATCCCCAGTGCTTGCTTGGGGCGGATTGGCTGGCGCAGGTGTACCCGGCCGGCGAGCGCCAGGGTTGCCAGCGCCGCGTAGAGCCCAACCAGGGAGGCGGGCGAAAAGCTCAACCGCAGCTCGAAGGCCAGCAGGGCAACCAAGCCGGTGAAGGCCACACTCAGGGCGACGGCTTCCGCCAGGCGCGAAGCATCATCTTTTTGGGGTTGCGGGAACCAGGCTTGCCAGGTATACCCCGGTAAGTACAGCACGATGATCGCCGCGGCGATGAATTGCAATTCCTGGAGGATTTGATCGGCCAAGGTTATGCCGTGATTCTAACATAAAGGTTTCGGGTGAAGGGAATGGACTCGCCTTGTTGCCTCATCTCCTTCATTGGTATAATCTCCTTCATTATACTTAGTCCACTCATCCCCGGAGCCCGCATGTCCAATCCCATGGATTTCCAAACCATCATCCTCACCCTCCAGCACTTCTGGGCCGATCAAGGCTGTCTCATCGGTCAGCCCTACTACACCCAGGTTGGCGCCGGAACGATGAACCCTGCCACCTTCCTGCGCGTCCTGGGTCCCGAACCCTGGAAGGTCGCTTACGTCGAGCCTTCCGTCCGCCCGGACGACGCCCGCTACGGCGAAAACCCCAACCGCATGGCCCAACATCACCAGTTCCAGGTCATCCTCAAGCCCGACCCCGGCAATCCGCAGGAAGTCTACCTAAGCTCGCTCGAAGCTCTGGGCATCGACCCCCGCCAGCACGATATCCGCTTCGTTGAGGACAACTGGGAGCAGCCCGCCCTGGGCGCCTGGGGACTGGGGTGGGAGGTCTGGTTGGACGGGCAGGAGATCACCCAGTTTACCTATTTCCAGCAGGCCGGCGGCATTGCTCTCGAGCCAGTCTCCGTCGAGATCACCTACGGCCTGGATCGCATTGCGATGGCCTTACAGAAAGTGCGCAGCTTCTCCGAGATCCGTTGGAACGGCGAACGTACCGCCGGCGACCTGAACTTGAAGGCGGAGCAGGAGCACAGCCAGTATTACTTCGAGGTCGCCGACGTCGAGCGCATGCGCCAAATGTATGCTCTCTTCGAAGCCGAGGCCGAAGCAGCCATCCAGCACGGCCTGGTGCTGCCCGCCCACGATTACATCCTCAAGTGTTCGCATACCTTCAACGTCCTGGACACCCGCGGGGCAGTAGGCGTCACCGAGCGGCAGGCGGTCTTCTCGCGCATGCGCAGTATGGCCCACCGCATCTCCGAGCTTTACCTGGCCCAGAGGCAGGAAATGGAATATCCCTGGTTGGAAGACGGGGAAACGGGGCAACAAGGCAATAAGGGAGTGGGCCGACTTGAGGCACAAGGTCAGCCCCAAGTCCTAGAAACCCAGATCGCCCAGGCACCGAGCCCATTTTTACTCGAGGTTGGCAGCGAGGAGCTCCCCGTCAACGACCTCGACTCCGCCCTCGCCCAGCTCACCGATCGCATTCCAACCTGGTTAGATGGTCTGCACCTGGAGCATGGGGCGGTGCGCATCTATGGCACCCCCCGCCGCCTGGTCGTTTTCGTCGATGACCTCGCTCCTCGCCAGCCCGATCTGGTTAGCGTCGTCAAGGGACCGCCCGCCGCGCGCGCCTTTGACGCCCTCGGCCAACCCACCCCCGCCGCCGAAGGCTTCGCGCGCAGCCGCGGGGTGGACGTGCCCGCCCTGGAAGTGCGCGAGATGGACGGCGGCAAGTACGTCGTCGCCCGGGTGCAGCAAACCGGACGCCTAGCCCTGCCGGCACTGGCTGAAGCTCTCCCCGGGCTGATCGCCGGCCTGCGCTTTGACAAGACCATGCGCTGGAACAACAGCGGCGTCAGCTTCTCGCGCCCCATCCGTTGGCTGCTGGCCCTCTTCGGCGAGCAGGTGGTTCCCTTTGCCTACGCCGGCCTGACCTCGGGCCGTGCCACCCGCGGGCTACGCTTCCACGAGCCGGAAACCATCGATCTCGCCACCCCGGCAGCCTATTTTGAAGCCCTCGCCGCGCAGAAAATTCTGCTCGATCCCGCCGATCGCCGCCAGGCCATCCATACCCAGGTGGAAGACCAGGCCGCCCAGGTCCACGGCGCGATCATCCCCGACCCAAGCTTACAGGCTGAGGTGACCAACCTGGTCGAAGCGCCCACAGCCTTGCGCGGCGCTTTCGAACCCGCTTACCTGCGCTTGCCGTCAGAGGTGCTCATCTCGGTCATGAAGAAGCACCAACGCTACTTCCCGGTGCGCGGTCCTTCCGCCGGATCCGGCGGCGAGGGCGCCCTGCTGCCCTACTTCATCGCTGTGCGCAACGGCGACCACGAACATATCGATACCGTCACGGACGGCAATGAGCAGGTCATCCGCGCCCGTTTCGCCGATGCGGATTTCTTCATCCGCGAGGACCTCAAGCGCCCGCTGGCCGAGTTTGTTCCCCGCCTGGCCACCCTCACCTTCCAGGCCAAACTCGGTTCCATGCTCGATAAGACCGTGCGCATCGTCGATCTCGTGCACGAGATCGCCCCAGTGGCCGGCATCGATCCGGCCGAAGAAGGCGTCGTGCGTCGCTCCGCCGAGCTGTGCAAGGCCGACCTGGTCACCAAGATGGTCGTCGAGATGACCTCCCTGCAGGGCGTCATGGGCAGCTTCTACGCCCTGCGCTCCGGGGAGCCAGCTCCGGTAGCTCAGGCCATCTTCGAGCACTACCTGCCGCGCTTCCTCGGCGACGCCACCCCCAGGACCCGCCTGGGCCTGGTGGTCGGCCTGGCCGATCGCCTCGATACCCTCGCCGGGCTCTTCGCGGCAGGCCTGGCGCCCACCGGCGCCAAGGACCCCTTTGCTCAGCGCCGCGCCGCGCTCGGCCTGGTGCAGAACCTGGTCGCTTGGGACCTGGATTTCGATCTGCGCGCCGGCCTGGAGCTGGCCGCCCGCTCACTGCCCATCGCCGCCGCACCCGAAGCGCAAGCCGCCTGCCTGGATTTTATCGTCGCTCGCCTGCGCAGTTATCTGATCGACCAGGGCTTCCGCTACGACGTCGTCGATGCGGTCCTGGCAGCCCAACGACGCAACCCGGCCGGCGCAGTTCGCGCTATCCGCCAGCTCTCCGATTGGGTGGCCCGCCCCGATTGGCAGACCATCCTGCCCGCCTACTCCCGCTGCGTCAGGATCCTGCGCGGGGTCGACAATGCCGAGCGCTTCAGCGTAGACCCGGCCGTCTTCGTGGAACCCGCCGAGCGCGACCTCTACGCCGAGCTGCAGCAGGCCGAAGCCGCCCCGCACCGCTCC
>JAQTMA010000176.1:4891-8576 GCA_028714615.1 Anaerolineaceae bacterium
GTTTGCTAATCCACCAAAAACAGTCTATAATCCCCCTATCCTACGGAGTATCGTTCATCCTTATCTGTGATCGTTTGATCATTAGGAATCATCGTGAAATCTTGCAGGTCGCCTGAACGCCCATGAATACCATTGATGAAATAAAAGCCCGCATCGATATCGTCGACCTGGTATCCGAGACGGTCAAGCTGCGCCATTCGGGGAAGAACTACACCGGGTTTTGCCCCTTCCACCCCAACGCGCGCACCCCGGCCTTCGCCGTCTTCCCCGATTCGGGCACCTGGCGCTGCTTCGGCCAGTGCAACGAAGGCGGCGACATCTTCAAGTACATCATGAAGAAGGAAGGCTTTGACTTCACCCAGGCGCTCAAGTACCTGGCCGAGCGCGCCGGCGTGCAGCTCCAGCCGCAGACCCCCGAGACGGCAGCACAAACCGAGGAATACGACCGTCTGCGCACCCTGCTCGAAGAAGCCGTGGTGTTTTACCGCCACCAGCTCCTGCATACCTCCGCCGGTCAGATCGCCCTCGAGTATCTGCACCGTCGCGGGCTGCACGACGATACCATCGAGGTCTTCGGCCTGGGCTACGGCCCGGATGCCTGGGAAGCCGCCACGCAATACTTCACCGGCAAGGGATACACCCCTGAGGAACTGTTGCAGACCGGCCTGGCCACCCAGCGCGACGCCGCCCGTGGCGTCTACGACCGCTTCCGCAACCGCATCATCTTCCCCATCCGCGAGGGTAGCGGCAAAATGGCCGGCTTCGGCGCCCGTATCCTCGACCCCAACGACCAGCCCAAGTTCATCAACACCGCCCAGACGGCGCTCTTCGACAAGGGCCGCTTGCTCTACGGCCTGGACCAGGCTCGTAAAGCCATCCGCGCGCAAGACCAGGTGGTCATCGTGGAGGGTTACCTGGACGTGATCGCCCTGCACCAGGGCGGTTTCGCCAACACGGTCTCCCCGATGGGCACTGCCCTCACCGAGGACCAGCTCCGCCTGGTCAAGAAGTTCACCCGGCGCATCATCCTGGCGCTGGACGCCGACGCCGCCGGTGAAAAAGCCACCCTGCGCGGTCTGGACGTCGCGCGCCAGGCGATGGACCACGCCGAGGAGCTTACCTTCGATCCGCGCGGCCTGCTGCGCCACGAAGCCCGCTTGCAGGCTGACCTACGCGTCACCACCCTGCCCGCCGGGCTGGACCCGGATGAAGTGGTTAACCGCGATCCAACCGAATGGGCCCGCATCCTGGATGATGCCAAACCGGTGGTCGTGCACGTCATGGAAACGCTGGCCAAGGACCGCGATCTGGACGATCCCAAGGTGAAGAGCGAGATCGCCGCGCGCGTGCTGCCGCTGGTCGATGACGTCGCCAACCCGGTCGAACGTGACGCCTACCGCCAGCGCCTGGCGCGCCTGCTGCGCGTGGACGAACGCGCCTTGCTGGGCGCTCGCTCGCTTCCCGCCGCGCGCACCAGGCGCCCCTTCCGCGGCCCGACTCCCTCACCGGACCCGCTTGGAGGGAGATCCGCCGTCGCCTTGCAATTTGCCAGCCCGGCCCACACCATGGAAACCTACTGCCTGGGCGTGCTGCTGCGCCAACCCGACTTGCTCTACGCCCTCGACCGCTGGCTGCAAGAAGGCAGCCTGGACCGCCTTACACCCACCGATTTCGAGCGCACCGATCACCAGATCATTTTTCGCCTGGTGCAGCAATCCCTGGAGCAGGACGAACTTGAGCCGCAACAGTACGTTTTCAATCATCTGGACGAGGCGCTGGGCGAGCTGGCACGCAGCCTGTCGACCCCTTCCGGCCCGGACGAGCCCAACCAGGAGCGGCTACAGGAAGAGTTGAACCGGCGCGTCATCCAGCTCCGCTTGCAGCGCTTGAACCAAAATATGAACCAGTTACGCTATCTGGAAGAAGATGTCCAGGAACAGGGCGACCTGCGCGCTACCCCTTATCAGGAAGTTAATTTGCAGTACATCCTGGAGCGCAGTCGTCTCGATCACGCCCTGCATCTGGTCTCCGCCCGCAGATAGTCAAGATAGGAATTGTGGTATATTTTAACTATGCCTCGCAAGAAATCTACTCCTCAATCGAAGCCGTCTCCGAGTGACGGCGCTCAGCCCGAAAATTTTCCCCAAGACGAATCATCTGCCGACCTCGACGATTTGCTGATTGACGCCGACCTTCCGGAGACTCCCGAGGATGAGAATTTGATCCCCATTGAAGAGCCTGAGCAGATCGCTGCGGAAGTAGAACCCTTCAAGGAAGAGCCCGACGAGCAACTCCTCTCCCAAACGGAAGAGGAATGGGGCGAGGTTGCCACGGAAGACGCCCTCGAGATCCTCGAGGACCCCACGCTCTCCGTGGAGCTCTCCGAAGACCCCGTCCGCCTGTACCTCAAGGAGATCGGCCAGATTCACCTCCTGGATGCGGATAGCGAGTTCCGCCTGGCTGCTCGCATCGAAGCCGAACGCCACGTCGAAGCCTTGCGCTACCAGCCGCTCTACAACCCGGACGGCCATTTCGACCCGCATCTGCTCTTCCGTACGATGGTCGAAGAGTTGATTGCCGCCTGGGCCCGCATGAAGGAAGACGCCAACCGCCTGGGCTATGAACCGCCCGACCTCTCCCTGGTGCTGAGCGAAGCTCAGATGCTGCGCCACCAGTGGCAGTCCGATTCCCCGTCCTACTTACGCGCTTACCTCGATAACGGCCTGTGGGGCAAAGACCCGCTGTGGGGAGCCCTGGTGAGGAATGCCTTCCTGCTTTTCTTATGCCTGCACATCCTGCCCTCCACCACGGCCGAAAAGCTGCTCAAGCACCTGGCAAGCCGCGAAACGCTGCCAGGCGTCGATTCCTTCGCCAGACGCCTGCCGCCCAATGATGAATTGGAGGAGGAGATCGAAGGCGTTCGCCGGCGGGCCGACGAAGCCAACCAAACCCTGATCCGCGCCAACCTGCGGCTGGTGGTCAGCATCGCCAAGCGCTACCTGGGCCGCGGCATCTCCTTCCTCGATCTCATCCAGGAAGGCAACCTCGGCTTGCTGCGCGCCGTCACCAAGTTCGACCCCACCCGCGGCTTCAAGTTCTCCACCTACGCCACCTGGTGGATCCGCCAGTCGATCAGCCGCTATATCGCCGAGCAGGCTCGCACCATCCGCATCCCCGTGCACCTGTTCGAGTCGATCACCCGCCTGCTGCGCGTGCAGCGCACCCTTGTCCAGCAATACGGCCGTGAGCCCAGCAACGACGAGCTGGCCCTCGAATCCGGCTTCCTTTCCGACGTCGACGCCCAGGCCGTGCGCCTCTCGCGCGAGCAGAACTCACCCCTCGACCCCGCCATCCAGCGGCGCTGGAGCTGGGCCGCCGCTAAGGTGCAGCGTATCCTCCAATCCGCCGAAGAACCCGTATCCCTCGAACGACCGGTAGGCGACGAAGATTCCAGCCAGTTGGGCGACTTCATCGAAGACGACGAAGCCCTCGAACCGATGGACGCCGCCGCCCGCGAAATGCTGCGCGAGCAGGTGCAGTCGGCCCTGGCTGCCCTCTCCGAACGCGAGCGCCAGGTGCTCGAGCTGCGCTTCGGCCTCATCGATGGCAAAGACCATACCCTGGAAGAGGTCAGCCGTTACTTCAACGTCACCCGCGAGCGCATCCGCCAGATCGAAGCCAAGGC
>JAQTMA010000177.1 GCA_028714615.1 Anaerolineaceae bacterium
AACCTGCTCGAAAATGGCATTCTCTACAACCACCCTGGTGGGGTGGTCCAGATCAGCAGCCGGGAAGATCAGAGTGACGTGGTGGTCGAAGTCTGCGATGATGGGCTCGGCATTAGCCAGATCGATCAAACCAAAATATTCGACCGGTTTTACCGGTCGAATATGGATAAGGTCAACCGACCCAGCGGGAAGGGCCTCGGCTTAGCCATCGTCAAGCATATCATCGAGCTCCATCATGGACGGATCGAGGTGGAGAGTGAGCTCGGAGTTGGCAGTACATTCCGATTGTATATTCCCTCAAATGGTCCTCAAGTATCCCAATAATTTCTCCCGAATCTCGTCCCTCACCTGGCGGAACACCACCAGCCGCTCCTCGATACTTCCTTCAGCCTTAGCCGGGTCACGAAACCCGATGTGCGTCTTCTTTCCGCTCCCCAGCCACACCGGGCAGTTTTCCGCCGCCTCATCGCAGACCGTGATCACCAGGTCGAACGTCTGATCGCGGAACGACTCCACCCCCTTTGGCTTTCCGATGTGGTGGATGCCCAACTCCTCCAGCGCCTCAATCGTCATGGGATTCACCCGCTCCGCCGGAGTGACGCCTGCACTGCAGGCGTTCCAATCTTCTCCCATCCAGTGGTTGATCATTGCCTCGGCCATCTGCGACCGGCAAGAATTTCCACCACATAAAATCAGTACGCGTCGTTTTGCCATATCCTCTCCCATTTCCTTTCACACTGAATATTGACTGCTATGTTACGTAGGCTGTTCTGTTTTTCTCACTGGATACCCCCTTGCCCTATTCGCCGTTATGCTGGCGCTTCAATTATATCCTTGTCTCATCGCCTTGTTACTCCAGCGCCTACCTGTTATAATAGAATACATGTTCTTCCATACCGCCTGTCCGATCGCTTCAATTTCGCCCAACTCACCCCTTTTTATCAAGATGCCGCGAATTAATCTGCCGTGCATTAATGGCTACGCGCAGTTACCAGCTTTTTTTATTTGTTTCATTTTATTTTTTTCAAATTCAAATACCCCGCACCTGCCCTTCCATGCCCACCCTGTCGCTTGATCGGTTGCGTGATTACCGTTCCCGCACCTTCCGCACCTCCCCGCATCTACGCCTCAAAAACATCGAGCAGGCCGTCGGGTATGTCGAGGAGCGCGGCTTCATTGCTTTCTGGCCGATCAAGGGCGTCCTGCTCCCCAGCTTATGGGTCGCCACCGCCGGAGACCGACCCATCCCCGACGAGCACGACGATCCCGGTCACGTCACCTGGGGTTGGAAGGATGAGCTGCTCGGCAAGCGTCGTTGGTATTACGCCCGCATTCTCTTTCACCGCAATACACTCATCTCCCTCGACGCCCTCCCCTTTTTCTATGCCTTGTCCGAGAATTACGGGGATTACACCGAGGACCACATCCTGCTCTACGAGCAAGGCCGCCTGACCCTGGAAGCAAAATCTGTTTACGAGGCCTTGCTGCGTGAAGGTCCTCTCGATACGATTGCCTTACGCCAAGCTGCCCGCCTATCCGGTCACGCATCGAATGCTCGCTTTACGAAAGCCCTCGACGACCTGCAGCGCGATTTTAAGGTGCTCCCCGTTGGCGTTGCTGAGGCAGGCGCCTGGCATTACGCCTTCATTTACGATCTTACAGGGCACCACTACCCCGAGTTGCCCAACCGCTCCCGCCCAATCACCGAACGCCAGGCGCGCCATAAGCTGCTCGAGCTCTATTTCAGCTCGCTCGGCGCCGCCAGCCTGCGCGACTGCTCACGCTGCTTTGGCTGGCCTACGCCCACGATTGCCGGCCTCCTTACCGATATGCAATCCGAAAACCGGCTGTGCTCAGGACTCAACGTACCTGGTCTGCCCGGTGAGCTCTTCGCTCTCCCCGATCTGTGTATTTTGGATGCCTGATCGACTCGCTTGCCATTTAATTCGTGACCTTTGCCGTGGCGATTCTGTGGTATCCCATAACCGGTCTGGCGTTATATCCTCTGCACGGATCGTAACACCTGTGCGCAGCACCTCTTGAAGGTCTGGCTTCACCCCGCATGTAGAAATCACACATCAGGGGAGATATTTGTCCGAATGCTCTTTCTGGAAAAGTCAGTATCCCTTTTCTCCCATGATGCTATAATTCTCTAAACCAATTCGTTCAAGTGAGGGGTATATGGAGTTTCACGTCTCGCGCAAGTCACGCGACCGGTATCAATTCGATCAAGCGCTATTCAGCTTAACCGGCAACGTCCTCTTTGCCAACTTCCACGGCGCCCGCATCTTCACCCAGAAGATGAATCAAAAACGCGACCTGGCTCACTTTCCAGAACAAGCCGTCCAGGCCGGACAGGTCAACGCGATGGGCTTGATCGACGAGATCTTGCACTACGTCATCGCCATATACCGTGAACAAGCCAATCCGCAAGCTTTCCTCCTGGCAGCCACCTGGCTGGATAAACGCGTTGGTAAGTCCAAAATTGATCTCGCTTTGCGCACCTTTGCTGACGAATTCCCCCCACTGGCCATTTACCGCCGCGAGATCACCATCGAAGACTATTTGCAATCTTCGACCGATGGCATCTCCAACCGGCTGGTGCTCCTGGAAGAAATGCTCGCCTTGTGGGTGGCGAACGCCAACCCGGCTTTCACTCCCTTTGGGGAGTTGTTCGACGATACCCGTCTGACCAAAGAGACAGCCTACACGCAAATCATCGCTGAAGTACACACCTACTTCGACACCCAGCCCTTCTTTGGACCCGACCATCAAAACCTGGTAGACATGCTGCGCGCTCCCGCCGTTGCCGTGCCTTACTCACTCACCGGGCAGTTGGAGTTCATCCGCGAGCGTTGGGCAGGTTTGCTTGGTCACTATCTCTACCGCTTGCTTAGTTCCCTCGACCTGATCCGCGAGGAGGAGAAAGCCATGCGCTTCCAGCTCGGGGGCGGTCCTGGCCCTGTCCTCATCCCGCGCTACCTCGGCACTAGCATGGAAGGGGAGGTGGAACGCTTCTCCATGGATCGCGAATGGATGCCTACCCTGGTGCTCATCGCCAAAAACGCCTACGTCTGGCTCGACCAGCTCAGTCGTAAATACGCGCGGGAGATCCGCCATCTGGATCAAATCCCGGACGAAGAATTGGCTCAACTCACATCCTGGGGTTTTTCCGGTCTCTGGTTGATTGGATTATGGGAACGGAGCCAGGCTTCAGCCAAAATTAAACAGGTGATGGGAAACCAGGACGCCGTAGCTTCGGCGTATTCCCTGGCGCGCTACGAAATCGCATATGATCTAGGTGGCCAATCTTCCTACAACAACCTGCGCGACCGTGCCTGGCGACATGGCATCCGCCTGGCTTCGGATATGGTGCCCAACCACATGGGCATCGATTCGGATTGGGTCATGCAACATCCCGACTGGTTCATCGGACAGGACTACAGTCCCTTCCCAGCCTATAGCTTCAGCGGTGCGGATCTCTCTACCAACCCGGCCATCGGTCTTTTCATCGAAGACCATTACTACACGAAATCCGATGCCGCTGTCGTCTTCAAACGTGTCGACCGTGGGCAGGGGGGGCGTGAACAGTTCATCTACCATGGCAACGACGGCACAAGTACTCCCTGGAACGATACCGCCCAACTCAATTACCTTAATCCCGAGGTGCGCGAAGCGGTCATCCAGACGATCTTGAACGTCGCCCGCCAATTCCCCATCATCCGCTTCGACGCCGCCATGACCCTCGCCAAGAAGCATTACCAGCGCCTGTGGTTCCCCGAGCCTGGCACCGGTGGTGATATCCCCTCACGCGCCGACCACGCTCTCTCCCGCGACCAGTTCGACGCACTCATGCCACAGGAATTTTGGCGGGAGGTGGTCGATCGCGTTGCCACAGAGGTGCCCGATACCCTCTTACTCGCCGAAGCATTTTGGTTGATGGAAGGTTACTTCGTCCGTACCTTGGGGATGCATCGCGTCTACAATTCTGCCTTCATGAACCTGTTGCGTAACGAGGATAACGCCAAATATCGGATCATCATGAAGAACACGCTGGAATTCGATCCGGAGATCCTCAAACGCTACGTCAACTTCATGAACAATCCGGACGAGAAGACCGCCGTCGAGCAATTCGGAAAGGGTGATAAGTATTTCGGTATTTGCACGCTGCTCGCCACCCTGCCCGGGTTGCCTATGTTTGGCCACGGTCAGGTGGAAGGTTTCGCTGAAAAATACGGCATGGAGTTCCACCGGGCTTACTGGGATGAGCCGGTCGATGCTTACCTGGTTGAACGCCACCAACGCGAGATTTTCCCCCTACTCCACCGCCGGCGCCTGTTTGCCAACGTCGACCATTTTCTCCTCTACGACTTCTTTACGCCGGAGGGCGCGGTCAACGAAGATGTGTATGCGTATTCGAACGGAGATGGCAACGAGCGCGCCCTGGTTGTCTACCACAACCGCTATGCCAGCACCGCTGGTTGGATACGCACCTCTGCTGCCTATTCAGTTAAGACATCTTCCTCCGACGGCCGCAGTTTGATTCAACGTAGCCTCGGAGAAGGTCTTCAACTGCACGCTGACAGCCGCTTCTATACCGTGTTCCGCGACCATGTCAGTGGGTTGGAGTATATCCGCTCGAGCGCCCAACTCGCCGAGCAGGGCCTTTACGTCGATCTAGGCGCTTATCAATACCACGTTTTCCTGAATTTCCACGAAGTGCAGGAGAATGATTGGGGACAGTACGGGCAGTTGACCTCTTACCTCGACGGGCGCGGCGTGCCCAGCATTGAAGAAGCTCTGCACGAGCTCTTTCTCCGACCGGTCCATCATCCATTCCGCAGCCTGGTGAACGCAGAATCTTTCAACCAGTTCCTCGCTGCCCGCCAGGAACCAGGAGGCAAACCGCCCTCCGACGCACTGCTCGATGACGCCACCCAGCGCTACCGCATCCTCTTGGGGGGCATCCGTGCCCTACGGGGTGGTTCGCCTGACCTGGAACCATTGGTTCAACGCTTCAAAGGGAAACTCCGCCTTATTCTGCAGTTACCCGCTGTTGAGCAACGCTTCCCACTGCCCACTTCCGGTAAATATCGCCATGCTTTGGATGACTTTCAGGCTGGTTTGACCTCTACGACGCTCCAATGGGTCACCCTATTCGGTTGGGTGTGCGTACACGACCTTGGCAGTGTCGCCAATCCTGACCGCTCGGCTGAATTTAGCCGTTCCTGGATCGATGAATGGCTCCTCGGGCGCATTCTTGCCGAGACCGCCATCCAGCTTGGTTTGGATGAACCCCTCGCCTGGCAATGCGTGGCTACCCTCAAAGCGCTCACTACCTATCAGGATTGGTTCGTCCAACGAGGGAAAGCGTCCGCGTACCAGCTTTTGGAAGCCTGGTTGCAAGACGCCGATATTCAACGCTTATTGGGTGTCAATCGTTACCAGGGGATTCTATGGTACAACGGCGAAGCCTTTGATCAGTTCCTGTGGTGGTTATATTTCCTGGCCGTGATACAACTCGGCGCCGATGCCAGACAACCCGCCAGCCAGGTGATAGAGGGCATCCTGGCTGCGCATGCCCTGGTTTCTCGCATAAAGGTTGCTGCTACCGTATCGGAATTTCAGGTCGGAAAACTGCTGGAAGCGTTGGCTGCCCCGAAGGCCGCTGCTGGGCCGAAACCCGAGAAAGCCGCCTGAGCCCGGTGGATGTAATAGCTGAAAACTGCACCGGCCGCCAACCCGGTCCGATCCGATTTAACGGGATGGAACAGCCTAAGCGCTTCCCCCGTCAGATCAAGCCCGGAAGCGAGCCGGGTTAACCATACAGCTTGAGCCGCGTACGCAACGTTATTCTTCGGTTCAATCCGGTCGAAATCTTCGAAAAACCAACCACACGATGTAAACATACGCTGACGTTCATATTGAGCTTGGAGCATCAGTTGCGTTTTACGTTCTTCGACGGTATCGAGCCGCCGACCGGCTAACTGACCGGCAATCTCGGCCAGGTTTGCCTCACCCAGCACCACGTGGATGTAGCGGTTGCGTAACTCCCAAGGATCTGGAAAAATGGTCCCTATAGTCTTTTCATAGACCTGATCGATTTGGTCAGCTAATAAGTTAAGCGCTTTCCTTAATGGAGCCTTCCAGCGGCCTCGCTCCGTACACCCGCATTCCGTGCTCCACCGGGCGATTCCGTGGTGGCAGCTCCATGAAGTATTATCAACAATTTGCACAGTCTGGCGCGCGGGGAACCGTTGCAGCCAAAGCTCGGGGAACACCGGTGAAAAGTCCTTCCCCGTTAGAGCGCCATCCATGAGGTACGCCAAGAATTTTTCTCGGAAGGGAAGGTGATGCCCGTAAAGCTCACCGTCCGAAGCAGCCAGGATCATACTTGGCTCTTCTGCAGGAAGCAATCCGGAAGTGAAGCGGGGTGAAAGCAGGTGCGCGACGAAAGCATCCGCATTGATCGTTGCCGAGGGGTCGAAGCTGATCCGCGTGCTTAGTTCCTGATCGTAGAAGAACAGGTTGAGCTTCTTCCCGTCTGCCAGATGGACCACCCCAGGTTGGTTGGGGAACGCCAGGCGATCAGCGGACTGCCACGGCGCCAGGATGGTAAACTCTATCCCACAATCAGCCATGACTTGCAAGGTTTCCAGGTCCACCGCCGTCTCGGGTAACCACATCCCATGCGGAGTGCGTCCAAACCGGGATTTGAAGTCGGCGATTCCCCAAAGCACCTGGGTGACCTTATCTCGATGGGTCGCTAACGGGAGGATCGTGTGATTATACGCCTGAGCCATTGCATTTCCTGCTCCAAACTCCTGCATATTTGCCTGGTCTTGAGCAACCACTCGCTGCGACATGGAGGGATCGTACCGGTCCATCCAACCGGATAGGGTTGGGCCAATATTGAAGCTTATGCGCTTAAAGTTCCCCAACTCCACATTGGGGTTATAGCATTCATAATAGATGCGCTCGTTCCAATTATGATAGGGAGCTGAGCCCGGCTCATAGGGGATTTCACCGGTCAGTGGGTCTTCTCTGGGTGGCTGGTAAAAATGACCATGAATGCAAAAAGTGTGGATATCCATAATGATTTATCAGTGAAGGTTTCTATGAGATGAAGGTATCGTTCGCACAGCGGGTTCGCGGACGTGCAAGTAGTCCAGGCGCTGTGAAAATTTAGCTGGGATCAATCCGAATACTCGCGGCAGAGTGTCCATCGGGCAGGTGCGGTTAGCTGCAAAATAATCCAACCAGAAGACTGATAACGGAAAATGGTTAACCAGGTGTTCAAGCAAAACCGTTAATCCCCGCAGATACGCGGGTGAAAACGGGATGATGTTCCGTTGCAGTCCGCTGACTTGTTCGATTGTTTCAACCACCTGTCTTAAAGTAAGGTACTCGCTGCCGCCCACCGAATACGTCCGGTTCCGGGTGGCTTCATCTTCCACCGCCCAGGTGAGACAAGTCGCCAGGTCTTCAACCCAAAGCGGTTGAACCATGTTTAAGCCATCCCCCGGCATCAAGAATAATCCAGGTAAGGCGTGCAAGGTTTTTGCCAAAGCGGTCGTAAAGTGATCACCTTGTCCAAACACAACCGCTGAACGCAGGATGGTCGTATCGATCCCACTCTGCCGTAGGAAATTCTCGGCGATCGCCTTCGCCTTGAGAACCGGAAAAGCGGAAGCTCGGTCAGCGCCCAGATGGCTCAAGTAGAACAGGCGTTGTACATGTGCATCTGCGGCAGCCCGCACCATCGCCTGGGTACCCTGTATATCCACTGAAAGGAGGTCTGCGCGAGAACCCTGGCTTTCAGCCCCAGCCAGGTGGTACACCACTTGCACCCCTTTCATTGCTGCACGTAAGCCTCTTTCATCTTTCAGGCTGCACACAGCTACTTCGACGGAGACACCACTGGGTAGATTTGGACTACGCCGGGAAGGCCTGACGAGTGTGCGAATGGGATGACCCGCAGATGCCAGATGCCGGATCAACACCCGCCCGATAAAGCCCGTCCCACCGGTAACCAGGATCATAACGGGTGAATTATATCAGAGGAATATCCACAATTGGTTTTGGCATACATCTTGTAACATTCCCATCAGGATACACGAGACCCACCCGGACAATTTTGAAACCATCGTTCAAATCATACTCCGCTAGGCATAGACAAATGGCTGCTTACCCACTTCCCCCTCTTAACACTCGCATCGGTTTTCATTATTATCCAGACACGCTGCATTATCGAGAGAGCGATCTACACGCCTGGTTGCCAGAACTTCAATGTCTCGGAGCGACCTGGCTGACTCTGTGCGCTCCCCTGGACAGGGCTATTCCCGAATACTTTCTGGAGGGGCTACTCCACGCCGGTATTGAGCCCATCCTTCACTTTAGCGGTAAACCTGAAGATGCTGTCTCAATACCGGAAATGAAGATATTCCTTGACAGCTATGCGAAGTGGGGCGTCCATTATGTAGT
>JAQTMA010000178.1 GCA_028714615.1 Anaerolineaceae bacterium
CATATCCGTTTACGATTCGAGCTTAGTTATTGATGAGCGGCAGATAGAAGGAGATGTTGGTCTGCAGCCCGTTGATGCGGCTAGAGGTGAACTCGTCAAAGTACATGGTACCGGTGGACGAGGCGCTCACATCCATAGAAGGACCGAGCAGAGCTTCGTTCATTTGGGTACCGCTGGTGTCACCCCTTAGGGTTGCAAATTCAGCGTCGTCGATGTACAGGCTGAGCCCGCCCTTGGCGTCCGATAGGTAAGCGACATCAATTTTGTGAGTGGCATTCACGAGATCTTCCGGTTCATCTGTGGTGAAAACATCCCAACTGGTGAAGACAGGGTCCCCATTTTGCACCATCCAGGCACGCAGTTGGAAGGAATTCACTCCCAGACTTTGGTATTGCACGCCGAAAGCTGGTTGGCCATTCTGGTCCAGGCCGAGGAAGATGTCGACCGGGCCATCGCCCGTACTGGCATTATTGGGATTGAAGGAGAAATTGGCATCGTACATGCCCTCACCCTTGGGAGAGAGGTCATACAGGTAGGCCGGCTTTCCACCGTCGATCTTTGCTGCCAGGCTGAACTCCCCGCCGTTGGGTCCGATGACCAATCCCTTCACAGACTCAAGATTTCCAACCTGGCCTGACCACTGGCCAAGCCCGGTCTCAAAGCTGTCGGCGAAGAGAGGTACGTCTGGTGTATCAAGGCTTTGAGTGGTGATCGGCAGGAGTGCATTGACCGGCGCCGAGTCGGCGGATATGGTTGGGTAACCCACCGCTGGAGCGGCATAGGCGCGAGCATACCCAACCTTATTGTTAGCGACAACCCGGTAGTAGTATGAGGTGCGCCGAGCCATGGTGGTGTCAGTGAAGGACATGGCATTATTGATGCCCTTGATGGCAGGCGCAGTTGGAGTTAGGGTACGCCATGGGCCGTTCAAGCTGGTGGCGCGCTGGACAGAGAATCCTGATTCATTCACAGACATATCCGTCCAACTGATTACCACCTTTTGATTGTTCCTTGTGCCGGAGCGCACTGCAGTGACGTTTGCCGGGGCAGCCGGTGGCACAGCCAGGGCTGCCGGACGCATCATGTCGATTTCTTCATGCGCCAGGATGTGGCAGTGCCAGACGTATTCCCAACCAAAGTTGGTGATGTCGTTGGTAACGATAGCGGGCTGGTTGGTTGGATCAACGTTGGTAAAGCCGGCTGTGTTGTTAGCATTCCCGGCGCCGATCGGCCTGGTTACGTCCAATGGGCGCACGCTGTTGGGGAGTTCCCAGGGCAGCACTTGCTTCATTGGTCGCAAGGCTATGATGATGTCTTCCAACGGATTCATGCGCACGGTGTCTTTCCAGCCGACTTCATTGTCATCCGGCGGCTTGATCATGCCATCCCAGCCGACCCGGTTGATCACCTGCACATCGAACAAGTGGAAGTGGATAAAGTGGGTGTCGACCCCGTTGTGGGTGATCTTCCAGATCTGGAACTCACCATCTTTATAGAGCTCGGTAGGTGGATCGACATAGCCATAAGGAATGGTGGTCTGTGTGAAGAAGTTGGTGAAGGGCACTTCCACGCCAAAGGTAGCGTTCATCCGGCCATAGTCCAGGGTAAATAGCTCTTGGATAGCTTTGGGCTGGAATGGGGTTACCGGTGGAGTGGCAGTTGCGGCAGCAGGTGTGGTCGGAGTTCCTCCTCCAGAGAAGGACACTGCCGGGGCCGATGTATATCCCATGCCGCCATTGGTGAGGGTGAGGCTGACAATATAGCCGGGTTGGAACTGAGCTGTCCCGGTGGCAACAGTCGCCAGAGGAGCTCCGCCGCCCAGGAAGCTGACTAATGGTGCAGCGGTGTAGCCCGAGCCTCCGTTGGTCACGAGGACGTTATTTACAATCCCGGTCAGTGTGGAGGTCGCGCGAGCACGAACGCCGTTACCCGGAGGGGAAGCGATGGTAACCGATGGAGCTGTGGCGCCATATCCACTACCCGGGTTGGTAATCGTTAGGCCGGTGACGATGCCCCCGGTGACGGTAGCCGTCGCTGTAGCGCGGACGCCGTTTCCAGGTGGAGCTGCGATGGTGACAACCGGAGCTGTGGTGTATCCACTACCTCCGTTGGTAACAACAAGAGTATTGACGATGCGCGTGAAGGTGGCGGTTGCCGCGGCTCCGGTGCCTCCCGCGGCCGTGTTATCGAAAACAACCGTCGGAGCTGAAGTGTACCCCTTTCCCGGATTGCCGATCAGAACACTGGTGACCACAGCGCCGGCAAATGTCAGAGAAGCTGTCGCTGGAGTTCCGGAGGTAGGAGGTGCGATGGTGACGGTTGGCGCAGAACTATATCCGCTTCCGGGATTGGTTAAGGTCAAGCCGCCAACTGCTCCACCAAGCCAGGAGTTGAATTGTCGGTCCTGGATGCGTGCATAGGTGGGTGCTGACCCGGGGTTAGTAGCCGGTTCGGGCACAATCATCTGGTTCTGGCTTGATTTGAAGATGCCTGGCAGGGCTGTTTCTAGCGTAGGCAGACTGAAAGTGTCCGTTGTGGTGGATGTTGGATTGACAATGATCTGCATAATCGTACGTGTGTTCGGACCGTATCCAGGCAGGGTGGTAGGAGCGCCACCCGAGCCGCTGTTGTCCGGATCGCCCGTGTAGTAGTCGTTGCGGGGATCAAAGGCAGGAACGGGCGCAGGGGCGTCGTTGTAAAGGATGAGGGTCTTCCCCGCAAATTGTTTGAAGTCCACAACCACATCAGCCCGTTCAGCAGGACCAAGGGTGAGCCCGTGGGTAAAGATGTTTAGAACGGTAATGCTCTTGCGGTTATATTCATAGCCGACTGGTGTGGATGGAATGACCACCGGGTGGGGCAGGAGGCCGCTTTCGGTGCCGATTTGGATAAAGGGCGGTCCAGCAGTTACGGGATCAGGCACGCCGCCGTCGCGGCCATCGGTCGGCCATGCGGAGGGATAGCAGTTAGCGGGCAGCCCGGTTCCATTCAATGGGTTGCGGGTGTTATCTAGCAATCCCAGTACCAGGTTGGCGCCGCCGACATCATTGGCGACGCTGCAAAGCGGTAGGGTTGATGAAGCTGTGTGCGGAACCGCGTCCACCATTTTGACGTCGGTATTGACAGATGCAATGGCCATTGCGCCAGTTCCGGCGCCGGTGAAGGTGATCGAAGGGGGGGTGGTGAAGGCGGTCGTCGGAGGGGTAGTAACGGTGACACCCAGAACTACGCCGGCTGGGGTCACATACGTTTTCGCGGTCGCGGTTTTACAACCTGTTGTACAACCAGCAGGTGCAGCTATTGTCACCAGGGGAGCAGTTGTGTAACCAGAACCCTGATTGGTTATCTTGATAGCGGATATGGTACTGGTGATCGGGTCGACCGTTGCGGTTGCCATAGCCGCGACGCCAGTGGCCGGAGGATCAATCGTTACAAGCGGAGGTGTGGTGTAGCCTGCGCCCACGTCTGTAAGGGTAATATTGGTGACATTTCCAGCGGAGACGGTCGCGGTTGCAACTGCCCCGTTAGCCGGGGTGATATTTACGGTTGGAGGTGTGGTATACCCGCTGCCACCGTTCGTCACAGCAATGGACAGGGGGTCGGCCACATACAAGCCCAGATTCCAGGCGCGGTCATTACCGGCCATCAGCATCTGGAAGCGATACGCGGTCGGGTCAACCGTCAGTTTTGGATAAGCGGCGCCGTTGACCACCGGGGTGTCCATCATGGCTTCCATCACGCCGGATGGGGTGGGAATGCCAGGGCACATCAAGGGTGGGAAGGCGGGAGGATTCACGAGCGAGTAAAAACTGCTGGTGCATGGGTACGGCAAGCCGCCTGCCACGAAGGTGGAGGGATCCTGAGGAGGCCAGAACCACGGGCCGTAATCCCAACGTCCGTAAGCGTTTGCTCCGGTAACATCGGCCGGGTTCTGGTTCGGCATCCAGATGTGAGGAAGCCACAAATTGCCCAATCCGCCATAGTTGGCGATGTCCCAGGTGGGGTCGGTCGCGGCCAACTGTCCGCCAGTGGCGCCGTTATCCGGGACGAAAGTCTTATCCTGGAGGACCAGTGGAATCAGGTGGGCCAGGTCGTTTACCGGGTTGGCCAGATTTGCCGAATCGGAAATCGTACCGGGGAGGGTTGCGGCTAACAAAGCAGCTTCCTCGTCGGGATCGACGATCAGGTAACCGGCCGCTTCACCGGCATAAACATTCAGGCGGGTGATACCGTATGCATGGTCGTGGTAGAACAACAGCCGCCCGCTTTCCTGGTTTGTCCAGTAGAAGGACAATGACCCAAGACCAGGATCATTTGTTGCGCCCGCCACCGAACAGGTTGTTTGGCCAGCACAACTGGTAACTAAGGCTCCATTCGCGTCAAACCACATGTCAGGGACATAGGCGACGCTATCGCCCTTGGAGTATGAAGTCAGCTCACCGCGGGGTGTCGTCCATTGGTGAGGAGTCCCGTCACTGATCCAGGGGCTATCCCCGCCATGCAAATGCAAGGTAGCGCGGTTTTGCGTGTACATTTCACCGGGTTGGCCATCGAGAACTGCCGTAGCTGCTGCAGGAGTGGTAGCTCCACCGCCGGTGAAGCTGACAACCGGTGCTGTGGTGTAACCAGAGCCGCCATTCGTGACCGTGATGCTAACGACGCTGCCATTATTAATGTTTGCTGTTGCAGCCGCACCGGTACCGCCGGTGCCGGTATTATTAAAGACGACCGTGGGGGCGGAAGTATAGCCTGCACCCCCTGCCGAAACTGACACGGAACCGATCGATCCGCCAGGGCCCATCCCGGCGCCCATGTAGCTGCTATCCATAGGGATGAAGAGATTACCAGCCGGACCGGTAGGGAGGTAGTTAGTGAACTTGACGCGCACCGGGATCGGGGTGCAATTCGGCCTGGGATTCGCACTACCAAGATCGCAGCCGTGAGCAATAATCATCGGTCCCAGGTAGTGAGGTATGGTCGCACCATACACCGGATTACCCAGGGCATCTACGATATTCTTGGTCAAGCCGTGAGCTGTGTCGAGAGGCACAGCCCCCGCCGTCGTAGATGGGACGATCTGTACGTAACCGCGCAACTTGGTTCCACCTGTCGCTGGAACCGCGTTCGTTCCATTGCCCTGGACAACTGCGGGGAGATCTGGGTGCATCTGCTCAACATACTCTACCAGCCCTATCTCGTAATAATCCGAGTTCAGGAAAGTAGTGCGATCTGGGACCGCAATAGGCAGGCATTGTCCTAGGCTGTTAGTCCCCGAGCCATTGGCAGTCAGTACGCCGCAAATGCCCGGCAAAGTATCGAGGAATTTCTTCATTCCGCCGGTTATGGCCCCTGTCGTCGGGTCGACCGTCGGGAGTGGGCTGTTAGCCCAGTTGGCGATACCGAAATAATCCGGCGCCGAATTCGGGGCGTCCATATGGGCAGGCGTACCAGACATGGGGGTTACCCCGTCCGCCACAGTGCCAAGTGGACTCATCGAGGCGGTGGCCGGGTTGATCCCCGCGAATTTCTGGGTGACTGGTTGCTGCTGCTGTTTTTGATTGGCGGCAGCGGCAATGCGCATGGCTTGCGTCATCGAGCGCATCTGCCCCATGCCGTTATTCGTACCAATTTCATCGTTGGGAACAACAGCAGCCTGTCCTTGTTTTGGCAGGCGACTGGTTGCTGGCTGGCTCGAACCATTGCCAGTGGAAGGCTGGATGGTTTGCGCCTGCGCCTGGCTGCCGGCTCCAAAAAGCATGGAGCTGACAACCATGAACGAGATCACGATATTTAATATCTTTCGGGTTAACACGGTTTCTCTCCTTTTCTGTTCATCAACGGAGGCTAGCTTTCGAAATACAATGGATAAAATCGGTCGGTTCTTATTCATAATCCCTTCGGTCGTGCTTTTGATGGTAGATCGATAGTGGTGTTCACGGTTTTCGGCTGTAAAATTTTCGCCATTCTGTGATTTTCAGCCCTATCAA
The DNA here is from genome assembly GCA_028714615.1 of Anaerolineaceae bacterium. The sequence goes on from JAQTMA010000178.1 coordinate 5,988, forward strand.
CAACCTCCTTTCCTGAGGTTTAAAACGATAGATCCGTGGATTTTCATGGGGGATGTTCCATCTTCCCCTCCTGCTTGCAGCGCAGACAGTTAACCGGCTGCCAGATGAGTGCAGATGCACAGAGGGAGCTACAATCAGCCAGGTCGTACTGATTTCGCCAGATCGTCCATAGATTCGCCATTTCCGGCCACTTCTGCAGCCCATTTTCTCCAAAAATCCGCATGGCGTTCCACAGCGCTGCAATATCGATCCCTATGGCATTCGCCAGGGTGTCCATCTCAGGCAGGCTCTCGGCCTGCTGAAGCTGGTGGAAGGTTTTGGCATACCGTTCATATAATTCAGGCAAGCAGATGCCCGGAAGTTGCAGGTTCTCCCGGGTAGCCAGAGCTTCCACCGCCAAAAGCATCGCCTCGGTGATTTGGACGATGCGATTCAGCTTACACACAGAAGAAAGAACTTCATCAGCGAGTTGGGGATGGTCAAGATCGGATTCGACAGCATCGATCTCTACCAGATGGTCGATCACTGCCTGGAGCGGAGCCATGCCGGTTGGTTGGCGAATCGCCTGTTGGCGAAACTCGCACAACCAGGCGGGGTCGAACCCCGAATAGGATAATGGCAGGTGCAGGGCGTATTTCCAGTCGGCTCGGTTCTGGATGGCTTCTGCGGCCTGTTGATCGGTATATCCTTCTAGCTTTTGGAAAATGGTGATTAACGCCAGGATGGCCGAAAACTGGAGGGTTTCATTTACAGGACGCTCTACCTCGTCTATGCCGCCTTTTGGGAGGAACGTGTTCAGGTGATCTCCGATGCGCAGATAGCGTGGGTGTAGATCAAGCGCTTCCTGGATCGCCCGCGATGTATCGGTTGGAACCGGTCCACTAAATAAGGGCTGCATAGCCCCCCCGTCTTCGATCAACAGAAATCCCCTCCAATCATGCCACGTATACTATAGTGAGATCGCAAGTCGTTGTTAATTGGAGAAAACCACAGTCTTTTGGCCGGTTTCCCTGTGGTTAATTACGAGGTATGAAAACCGGCCTGTCTGTAAGGCAGGTCGGTCGTCTTGAGAGAGTCAATAATGAATGGGGATCAGATGTCGTGCTCCGCGGCGTAACGCACCAACTCAACGCGACTCTCCAAACCCAGTTTATCCATCACATTACCGCGATGATATTCCACGGTGCGGACGCTGATGTGGAGCAGCTCCCCGATTTGCTGGTTGGTATATCCCTTGGCCACCAGGCGGACGATCTGCATCTCACGCAGCGTCAATTCCGATTCCTTCGGCTGATCTGGGTGGGAGGATAGCGGGGTTTTATTCAACAAGGCGCGGGTCATCGATGAATGTACATAGATATCTCCGCGAGCAACCGCATGGATGGCATTGATCAACTCTGATTTCACGGCTTGCTTGAGGACGTACCCGCTTGCCCCGCAACGCAGCGCCTCCTGCAGCAGTTCGCGGTCTTCGTGCACCGTGAGTATCAGCACGTGCACAGACGGGTACTTTTCACAAATCTGGCGAGTAGCTTCGATTCCATTGGCGCCCGGCATACTAATATCCATTAAAACAATATCCGGATGGAGCCGGCCGGCCATCTCGATGGCTTTTTCGCTGTTTTCTGCCTCACCTACGACCTGCAAGTCAGGCTCGGCATCGAGTAAGGCTTGCAGGCCAGCTCGGATAACGCCATGATCATCCACGATCAGGATTTGAGAAGTCATATGGGATCTCCATAGATATCCTGGTTCCACAGCCAGGTTCACTGATAATAGTAAAACTTCCATCGAGCATTTCGGCGCGCTCTCGCATACCGAACAGTCCCAGGCGCTGATTGGCCAAGGCTTCGCTAACAGTAAAACCACACCCATCGTCATTGATAAACGCCCGCACACATCCTTCCTCTACCTCGATACGTACATTCGCCTGCTTGGCTTTTGCATGCCGGACCACGTTAGCCAACGCTTCCTGAATGATCCGGTAAAGAGCAGTCTCGATGCCCCCAGGTAGCCGGTTGGTTAAGGAGGGAGCATCCAGGTGAATCGGCAAGCTATGTTTCTCACTGATCCCATCGATGTACTGCCGCACCGCCGGGATAAGTCCCAGGTGGTCCAGGGCAGTCGGGCGGAGATCGACGGCCAGGTGGTGTAAATTGTCGAGAATATCACCGATAATCCGATCCAGCTCAGCTACTCCGGATGCAACTGCTTCAGGATTGCCCGCATCCCGTTTGAGAATCTCCAGGGCAAAGACCAACCCGATCAGCGCCTGGCTGGTATCATCATGTAACTCGCGCGCGATGTAGCGTCGTTCCATCTCTTGCACTTCGACGAGCCGGCGAGATAATGCCTGCAAACGCTCACGCCCCGTGTGGATTTCCTTATACAGGCGCGCGTTTTGGATCGCCACTGCAGCCTCCGCTAATAAGGCTTCGATTATGCGGATGTGGCC